>JAYUEJ010000670.1:0-3636 GCA_043739265.1 Rhodopila sp.
TGCTGGAACGTGAAGAAGCTGATCGCCAACGGCAGGGCGATGCTCAGCGCCGGCGCGGCCGGGATAACCATATGCAGCAGGAAATCGGCATATTTGAACCATCCCAAAACCGCCAGGTTCAGCACGATGCCGCCCGTCAGCCAGCCGCCCGGGTCGCCTGAATTCCGTATCTTCCATGCAATTGTATGATTGGCGACCACCGAACCAAGCAACAGCGGCAGATGTTCCGGACTCCACCAAGCATAGAAAAACAGACTGCACGCCACCAGCCAGCGCAGCGCCCATGCCGAACCAAAGAAACGACCAAGTGTGAAGAAGCCCGTCAGGCAGACGGGCAGGAAGCCAAGAATGAATGCGATCGTATGGAACATCATGGCGTTTAAACAAAAATATAGCCGGCAATCGTTAATGAACGGTTAATGCCGAACGATCGGCATTCTGTCATCAGCGCCGCGACTGGTGGCGCCGACGAAACGCCCTGTCGCCAGCCAAGCCGGCATGACAAAATTCGGCTCCCCAAACGCATCATGGCCCTTGCCCGGGATTATCCGGGCAAGGGCCATGACAACGCGATCTGGTCCGAGGACCGAAACGGCAATCCGACGTTCAGTCGGCGTTCGGATCGAACTCCACGACCGTATCACCCGGATGAACCGAGGAATCGCCCGCGTAGATATCGACATCCTTGGTCTCCGGCACCAGCAGCAGGCCGATGACCACGGTCGCACCCGCGATGACGATCGGATACCACAGCCCGAAGTAGATGCTGCCGTTCTGGGCGTTCATCGCGAACATCGTTGCCGGCAACAGCCCGCCGAACCACCCGTTACCGATGTGATACGGCAGCGACATGGAGGTGTAGCGGATGCGGGTCGGGAACAACTCCACCAGCGCGGCGGCCATTGGGCCATAGACCATCGTGACCAGCACCATCAGGAAGCACACGGTCAGCACGATCTTAAACGGCTGCGGCCGGAAGATATCCCACGGGTTGGCCATCTTCACCACCGACGGGTTCGACGCCGCCGGATAGCCGACCTCGGTCAGCGTCTTCCCGAGATCGGCGGCGAAGGTTTT
This sequence comes from Rhodopila sp., assembly GCA_043739265.1. Taxonomy (GTDB): domain Bacteria; phylum Pseudomonadota; class Alphaproteobacteria; order Acetobacterales; family Acetobacteraceae; genus Rhodopila. The sequence goes on from JAYUEJ010000670.1 coordinate 1,078, forward strand.
CGCTGCCGGGTCCAGGATCTTGTCGCCGATCTTGACGCTGGCGGCGGTGCCCGGTGCGGCATCCTGCTGTGAATAGGCGACCGAGGCCCGTGCCAGGGCGCCCTTCGCCACGTCGCAGCCATTGACGAACTTGGACAATCCCGTCGGGTTGAACTGGAAGGAACAGTTCGCCGGGTCGGTGACCACAACGACCTGCACCGTCTCGTGCGCCTTCGTCAGCGCCGGGTTGGCGGTTTCGGCCATATATTTGAATGTCGGAAAATAGGTCAACGCCGCCAACAGGCAGCCACCCAGGATAATCGGCTTGCGGCCGATCTTGTCGGACAGCCAGCCAAAGAAGACGAACCCCCCGGCGCCGACCAGAAGTGCCCAGGCCACCAGCAGATTGGCGGTGAATCCATCGACCTTCAGCACGCCGGTCAGGAAGAACAGCGCGTAGAACTGTCCCGAATACCAGACCACCGCCTGGCCGGCGACGAGACCGAACAGGGCGAGGATCGCCACCTTGGCATTTTTCCACTGTCCGAACGCCTCGCTGAGCGGGGCTTTCGAGTGGGTGCCTTCCGCCTTCATCTTCAGGAACGCCGGGCTTTCGCTGAGTTGCAGGCGAATCCACACCGACACCGCCAGCAGCAGGACAGACATCAGGAACGGAATGCGCCAGCCGTAGGCCTTGAAGTCGTCGGCGCTCATGGAGGCCTGGACGGTCAGGATCACCAGAAGCGACATGAACAGGCCAAGCGTCGCGGTGGTTTGAATCCAGCTCGTATAGAAGCCGCGCCGGTTGCGCGGGGCATGTTCGGCGACATAGGTCGCGGCACCACCATACTCGCCGCCGATCGCCAGACCTTGCAGGATACGCAAGGTGATCAGGATGACAGCGGCCGAGATGCCGATACTGTCGGATGTCGGCAGGATGCCGACGACGAAAGTCGAGGCACCCATGATCAGGATGGTGATCAGGAAGGTGTATTTCCGCCCGACCAGATCGCCGAGACGGCCAAACACCAGCGCGCCGAACGGTCGCACCAGGAATCCGGCGGCAAACGCCAGCAGCGCAAAGATGTTGCGCGTCGTTTCATCGAACTGGCCGAAGAACTTGGCGCCGATGATAACGGCCAGAGAGCCGTACAGGTAGAAATCGTACCACTCGAAAACAGTACCCAGTGATGACGCCAGGATGATTTTCTTTTCATCCGCTGTCATCGGCCGGTTCGCGGAGGCTGTCGCCCCCGGCCGGACTGTGCTTGCGCTCATGATCGTCAGACCTCCTCAAAACAGTATTCGATACCGCCCGAACCGCCATTCTACGGGCGCACACCCGCCAAACGAATGGCGACCGCCGGGTCATTAACTGAAATTAAGGATATCGGACAGCGGCAAATGAACAGGAAAAACACCCGGGGCGATGCGAACGCGTCACAAACGTGCCGATCCGGGGAAGCGGGCTTAAATCGACCGACAGCATTGCCGGCGGTGTTCCGTCAGGCCGTTAGCGGCGGGTTACGCTGGTTCACGTCCCCGGTGCGTCAATTCTGTCCCGTCAACAGGCTACCGCAACCGCGGCGTCCGGCCAACAAGCAGTCTTCTATCGATGACGATTTGCGTAACTGCTGGACCAGAAACAGCCCGCCGACGAGCAGCAGCAGGATGATCGCGACACCCATGATGCTCGCGGTTTGCCGTGCCGCTGTCTTGTCGGCCGCGCTGTCGTCACTTCCATTCCGATGTCTATACAACGAACGCTCCGGCGGCATGCATCGCTTTTAGTTTGATCCTCGCTTTTCTGATACTGCCCAATCGGCCGGACGGCGAAAAAATGCCATCGGCGTCGCCAATCAAGGCACCATATGCGAACCCATTCTGTGACGCCGCTGCTGTCTCCGCCCCGGGCAGGCCGCAAAATGTGGATTGACCGTCGCGGGGATAATGTAAGTTGCGCGTGCGTTGATGCTTTCTTGAATTGAAACACGGAGGCAGCCGCTGGACCACGAAGTGCCACGGCACCTGGCTGTGTGGCATCATCCGGATCGGACGGAACGCAGTCTCGGGTTGGCGATCGAATTGCACCGGCACAGGTTGGCTTTGCCGAAGATCTGACAGGGTAAGGTGACGCCGAACAATAACCGCTTCAGGCCGATGCCGTTTCTCCATCGTCATGGCCGCCTTAGGCCGCCCTTCCGGGACTTTCGCGACCGTTCGCAGGCACTTCCCGACCGGCCAACCGCGAAAATTCCATCGCTGCGCGCAGATCCTCGCGCAGACCGGTTTTACCCGAGCCTGTGGATCCAAGGTTCCAGGGTTGCTTGCTCAACTGCGTCTCAAAAGCCGCGCCCTGAGAATTTGCCCCAATTTTTGAGACATTCTCCACAACCCTGTGGTACACGCGCGCCACCGGCGCCTCGACCGGCGCCTCGACCGGCGCCTCGACCGGCGCCTCGACCGGCGCCTCGACCGGCGCCGCTTTGGGCGACGCCGCCTTCAGCGCTGTGGCGTTTGGATCCACCACAATCAGCATAGACCGCTCGGTCGCATGCAAAGCCCGAGCGTCCGCGTTCG
>JAYUEJ010000671.1:0-3629 GCA_043739265.1 Rhodopila sp.
CGGACACCGAACGCCCCCGCCTGGTGAGGACGATCGTTCCGGACAAGCTGACCGCCTATAACGCCGCCCAGGCGATCACCGCCGCGCTGCTGTCCCGCACCCGGACCGGCCAGGGCCAGCACATCCGGCTGTCGATGCTGGATGCGATCGTTGCGTTTCTGTGGGCGTCCGACATGGGCAGCCAGACCTTCGTCGGCCAAGACATCCCCCAGCAGGAAGCCGCAAGTTTCATCGACCTGATCTACGAGACCGCCACCGGCGCGATCAGTGCCGCGGTTCAGAGCAATCGCGAATGGGCCGCACTCACCCGGGCGCTGGACAAGCCGGCATGGCTGGAAGACCCTCGCTTCAAGACACCGGCCCTGCGCCAGCGCCACATCGACGAACGCCTGACCATGACCCAGGATGTGTTGCGCAGCCGCTCCGCCGAGGAATGGCTGGACCGTCTGACCCGGGAAGGCGTCCCCTGCGCACCGGTCATGACCCGGACGCAGATGCTGACCAATCCCCAGGTCGTCGCCAACGGCATTGTCGTGGAAACCGAACATGAACAGGCCGGCACGCTGCGCCAGGCGCGCCCGGCTGCGCGGTTTTCCGGCACCCCCGCCATTTTCCGCCACGGCGGCCCGGGGCTGGGCGAACAAACCCAAGAGGTGCTTGCCGAACTGGGCTATTCAACAGCCGACATCGAAGCATTGCAGTCCCCAAGGCCATCCTCAAGAGTATCCAAGGAAAACGCCGCATGATCGACTTCTACTACTGGCCCACCCCCAACGGCTGGAAAATCTCCATCATGCTGGAGGAAACCGGGCTGCCCTACACGCTGATACCCGTCAGCATCGGCGCCGGCGACCAGTTCAAACCGGCGTTCATGGCGATCAGTCCGAACGCCCGCATGCCGGCGATCGTCGATCATGATCCAGGCGGCGACTACTCGACGGATGGTCCGCTGCCGGTGTTCGAATCCGGCGCCATCCTGATCCACCTGGCGGAGAAATCCGGCCAATTCATGCCGGCGTCGGCAAAAGGCCGGAAGGAATGCCTGGAGTGGCTGTTCTGGCAGGTCGGCAATCTCGGCCCGATGGCCGGGCAACTGAGTCACTTCGTCAATTATGCCAAAGGTGTCGATGACACCGACCATTCGTATGCGCACAAGCGCTACGCCGGCGAATACAACCGTTGTTTGGGCGTGCTGGAGCGGCGGCTGGCCGGGCGGGATTATATTCTGGACGACTACTCGATCGCCGACATGATCTCCTGGCCCTGGGTGCTGATTTCCAAGCCGCTCGGTCAGTCGCTCGATGAGTTTCCCAACGTTTCCCGCTGGCGGAACCTGATCAAGTCACGCCCCGCGGTGCAGCGCGGAGTCGATCTGGGGCGGGATCTGCCCGGCACCGGCCAACGTAGCGCGGAATCCCGGAAAGTCCTGTTCGGCCAGACTGCCCGGTCGTTGGGACAATAGAGAAGATGGTATCAGACCGCAGCCGCATTTATTTTAAACTTACGCTCGACCCGAAGGTCGATGGGATCGGCGTGGTGGGTCACCGGACACCATTACTGTGTCAGGGCGCCTCTTAGCCACAGGCGGCTGGGTTACTTTGTTGCGTGTCTGGAACATATTCACCCTGGCTGGAATCGGGGGGTTTTTCGAAAATTGTGCCATTGGTGATTTCCAGGGCGCCGGTGACAGAAAATCGGCGGTTTCGATGCTTTGATGGCGTGGAAATTGTATTCGCGGGATTTCCGGGAGTGGGTTTTCTGGGAGCGGGTTTTCGCGATAGCGGTGAAACGTTTTATTTCGACACGACTGGTATTTCCAGTCAGCCTGACACTGCGCTTACGGGCGACGTCTGGCGGGTGTTTCAGCGTTTCCAGTCAGGGTGAAAATGCACTAAGGCGACGTCCAAAAATAAGCGAGTCAACCGTCCCCATCGTCATGGCCCTGTCCCGGCCGGACCGGGGAAAAGCCATGACGATGGGGAAACGGCATCGACCCGAAGTGGTTATGTCCGGACGGGCTCGTCGGCCGGCGATACCGAAGAAAAAGCCGGGTGCCACCCATCGTCACCCGATGACCCGGATCGGAACAGCAGGCCTTGACATAATTCCTATATTAATCTACCATTCAAGGAATGGAAGCCTCATCCTCCCCGCAGCCGATCATCGGTCTTTCCGCGCTCGTGTGTCGCCAGCTCGTTTACACCCTCACCGGCCTGTTGCCGCCGCCGCTTGATGACACGCCCACAGCGCTGCGCGCCAGAAACCATGCCGCCATCGCCAAGGTGGCGGCTTTGCTGCCGGTCAACCCGAATGAGGCCGATCTCGCCGCCCAGTGGGTCGCCGCCCAGTGGGTCGCCGCCCAGTGGGTCGCCGCCCAGTGGGTCGCCGCCAAATGCATCGCCGCCCGGGCTCAGTCCGAGGAGATGTTGCGACTGCGCCGTCAGTACGCCGGCGACCTCGGTTGGGTAATGCGGCTGAACGCGCAATACGGATCGATGGTGCGAACGTCGCTTTCGGTGCACGGACGCCTGATGCGGGTGCAGGCGGTGCGCCAGAAGCGGGAGGCGATCGACAGCGCGGCGAACGCGGACGCCCAGGCTTTGCATGCGACCGAGCGGTCTATGCTGATTGTGGTGGATCCAAACGCCGGAGCGCTGAAGGCGGCGCCGATTGCGGCGCCGGTCGAGGCTCCGGCGGTGTGTGTGGACCCGAGGATTGCGGAGAATGTCTCAGACAGTGAGGCAAATTCTCAGGACGCGGCTTTTGAGACGGGGTTGAGCGCGCAACCTGGGAACCATGGATCCAAAGCCTTGGGTAAAACGAGTCTGCGCGAAAATCTGCGTGCAGCGATGGAATTTTCGCGTTTGTCCCGTCGGGAAGTGCCTGCGAACGGTCGCGAAAGTCCCGGAAGGGCGGCCTAAGGCGGCCATGACGATGGAAAAACGGCATCGACCTGAAGCGGTTATTGTTCGGCGTCGCCTAATGCGCCTGCTCGCTCCAGGGCGGCGGGCCAAGGTCGAGGTGTTTTTCCGGCACCGCGGCGCCTGATATGGCGCCGATGCCCCCGCCGATCAAAGCGCCGACAACGACCCCCACCGGTCCGCCGATCAGTCCGATAACCGCCCCGGTTCCGGCACCCGTCGCCGCACCGCCGGTAGCGCGGTCAGGTTCGGTCTGGCCGCAGCCGAAGAGACAGACAGGCAGCAGAAACAACAGCGGCGCGTGGCGCATTCGATTTCATCTCACCCCAAGAGGTATGTCCCGATCCGGCGATCGCCCTGGCAGACGTGCCCCCCTATGAAAGACAGGAGCGTCCTGTCCAACGGGTGACGACGATCGATCAGTTTTCCAGGTGTCTCGCGGCCTTCTGACCGGTCTGAGTGTTATCATGCCAGGGCGGCGCGCCCAAATTCACGTCCTTGGGTTTCGTCGCGGCGCCCGTGGCGCCCCCGGCCACCGCGCCGATGGCACCGCCGGCGACCACGCCCACCGGCCCTCCGACCAGGCCGACCGCCGCGCCGGTGGCTGCCCCGGCAGCCGCACCGCCTTCGGCGCGTTCAGGCTCCCTGGTGCCGCAGCCAACCAGTAGGCTGACGGATAAAGCAGCGGCTAATGCCACGGTCTTGCGC
>JAYUEJ010000672.1:0-10893 GCA_043739265.1 Rhodopila sp.
TGGGGACGATTCTGGCGCGGGAAGATCATGGATTCAACGAAGCGCACGGCTTCCTGCAAAGCTGTTTACAAGATCCGGCACTGTCCAACACCAAGCTGATCGCCGAACCCTGGGACATCGGGCCCGGCGGTTATCAGGTTGGCCGCTTTCCGCCCGGTTGGGCCGAGTGGAACGACAAATTCCGTGATACCGTCCGCGCCTACTGGAAAGGCGATTCCGGCAAACAGGCCGAAATGGCGAATCGCCTGTCCGCATCGGCCAGCGAGTTCGCTCACCGCGGCCGTAAGGCGTGGGCCAGCGTGAACTTCCTGACGGCGCACGATGGTTTCACATTGAACGACCTGGTCTCCTATAACGAAAAGCATAACGACGCCAACGGCGAGGATGGCCGTGACGGGCATTCCGATAACCAATCCTGGAATTGCGGTGTCGAAGGTCCAACCGACGACCCTGAAATCGTTGCACTGAGGGAGCGGCAGAAGCGCAACCTGTTGGCGACTCTGCTGTTGTCCCAGGGCACGCCGATGCTGTTGGCCGGCGATGAATTCGGCCGCACGCAGCAGGGCAACAACAACGCTTATTGTCAGGATAACGACATAAGCTGGGTGAACTGGAATTTTGGCGAACGCGAGGTAGAGCTCGCCGAGTTCGTTCGCAAGGTTATCCTGCTGCGACAATCGTTTCCGATCCTGCGCCGCGCCCGTTTCCTGACCGGAGAGTATAATGCCGACCTCGACGTTCTCGATGTCCGCTGGTTGTCGCCTTCGGGCCAGGACATTGAAGAGTCGCACTGGGGCGATACCAACGCCCGCTGCTTTGGGATGCTGATGGACGGACGCGCGCAGGCCAGCGGCATAAAGCGGCCGGCCATGGATGCGACGGCCCTGCTGGTGTTGAACGCACACCATGACGTGGTCAATTTCGTGCTGCCCGAGGTGGTCGGCGGGAATGTTTGGCGATGCCTACTGGATACCAACCTTCCGGACGACAACAGCCACGAATCATTTCCATCGGGTGAAACCTACGAGATAACCGGACGATCGCTTGCGCTGTTTGTTCTTGAACCGGAAAGTCGCCGTTCGGTGGCTCTTCGTCGTGCGATCGAGGGTTTCCGCCAGATGGCCGAGCGTCCGATTCCGATGGCAACGCCTGAGTCCGGGCCGGAAACGGAACGCTCGATGTCCGACGCGTCCGGAATGACACGTCCGTGAAGTACGGAACCCGGGTTTACGCTTTATAGAGTTTTTGTGCCGAGGGAAAATCTTCTGTCCGCGACCCGATTTCACGTCGGGTCCGGTTTCCCGTCGCACCAAACGAAAATCCATTCTTTATAAGGACCAATTATGTCAGAAACAGCAAAATCCGCTGATGCCGCGAAGCGGGCCGCGGACCAATCGGCCAGGTCCTTCCAGGCTACCATGGGTGCCGCATCCCAGACAGCCAGGGAGGCGATCAGCCAGACCAGCGAGGTGACGCAAAACGCCGCCGACCGGGCCAAGGAGGTTGGTAACACCATGACCGAAACGGTTGCCGAAACCGTGAACGCCGCCACCGACATGTCTTCCACGGTTGGTGAAAACAGCCGGGACGTCATGATGATGGGCATGCGAACCGCCGCCGGTGTCGGCAGCCGGGTCGCGGACATCAGCTTTGGCCGCGGCCGTCACATGATGTCGTCCGCTGCCCAGGCGATGGATGTCTATCGCGACGCGTCCGAACGTTCGGCGGAACGCGTCCAGGCGCTATTCTCCAGTGCCATGATGATGGGTCGCGGCCTGCAAACGATGCAGCACGCGTGGCTGGAGATGATGGACCACACAATGGAACACGCCACTCACAAGCCGCAAGACCTGTTACGTTGCAAGAACGTGGTCGAACTGGCCGAGGTGCAGCGCGAGCTGTATGTCGAGGCGATCAACCATGCGGTCGAGTCGGCCACCCGTCTGCTGGAACTCGCCGGCCGCACGGCGCAGGACGCAATGCGTCCGTTGCAGTCTGACCGTCATTGAATAACCTCGTTCTGATGCTGTCGGATCCGCCGATGCCGCCCGGCGACCGGCCATTCGTTCCTGATCCGGATCAGCCGATGCCGATCGAAGATCCGCCCGGTCCGATCCAGATTCCCCCAGAAGCGCCTCCGCCTCCTTTGCGGGCCTAAGACCCGGGCCGTTGTCCTCGGCACCGTTGCTGAGAGACAACGGCGTAAGTTTATTGGTCGAGGTTTTTCAGCATTTGGACGATGCCGCCCATGCAGATCTCGTCCCAGTCTTCCTCGTCATAGCCGACGGTCTGATAGAAACCAGCGGCTTCCGGTGTGGCATAGACGACCGCCTTGCCGCACCCCAGGTCGCGCACGAACTGCTCCGCCCGTTCCAGCATTGCTCGGCCGTGACCGCCACCCTGGAACGCCGGATCAATCGCCACCAACCGCAAAGCGGCGGCGGCATTGCCCAAATCGTCCACCTGAATCGCACCGATCGGCCGATCGCCCAGGAACAGCAACAGGGGATGGCAGTCGGGGCTGATCGGTTCGTCGGGCCGCGGCAAATGAAACACCTTGCGGCGGATGCCGTGATACGCCTGCCAGTCCTGGTCGCAACGCGGCTGCTCCAGGCGGTATAATCCCCCGCCCGATGGCCGATCGGTTGGCTTTCCGCCTGCCCCGTTTGTCCCCATAGCGGCACGATAGGGCCGCGTCGCGCGAAAAGCGAGCGGTCATCCAACAAGGTTCTGGCGCCGAATCACCGGCTCTGTAACTGTGTGGCACCATCGGAATGGAGTTGGATCGCATGGCGATCGTCATCACAGTCGCGCAGCAGAAAGGCGGCACCGGCAAGACCACCCTGGCCGCAAACCTCGCGGCCGCGCTGGCGCCGTCACGCCGGGTGGCGCTGCTGGATATCGACCCGCAGCACAGCCTGACCCGGTGGAACGAACTGCGGCCCCCATCCGCTGCAAAGCTGACGTTTTCCGACGTTTCGGGCTGGCGGGTGACGGGCGAGCTGGACCGGCTGAAATCCACCCACGACATCGTGGTAATCGACAGCCCGCCACAGATCGACACCGATGCCAGGTTGGCGATTCGCGGCGCCAATTTTGTGCTGATCCCGGTGCAGCCCAGCGCGCCGGACATCTGGGCGGCCGAGGGCACGCTGAAGCTGGCGGCGGCGGAGAAGCGCAAAGCCGCGATGGTGCTGAACCGCGTGCCGGCGTCCGGCAAGCTGCGGGAAACGATGACCGCGCAACTCAAAGCCGATGGCAAGCCACTGCTGACCGCGACGATCGGCAACCGCACCGGCTTCGCGTCGGCCTTCGCGGAGGGGTTGGCGGTGACCGAGACCGCCCCTCGCTCAATCGCGGCGAATGAGTTACGTGCGCTGTTGAACGAATTGCTGGAGTTGATCGGATGACGATTTACGCGGGTCTGAAGGCGCTGCATCTGCTGTGCGCGGTGCTGTGGGTGGGCGGCATGTTCTTCGCGTACGTGGTGCTGCGCCCGAGCATGTCGGCGATCGAGGCGCCGCAACGGATGCTGTTGCATACGCGAGTTTTCAAGAAGTTCTTCCTGGTGATCTGGCACGCCATGCCGCTGATCATCATTTCCGGCTTTGCAATGATTGGGCTTCACTGGAACATGGCAACGGCTCCATGGCAGATCAACGCGATGATGGGGCTTGGACTTTTGATGGCGGCGTTGTTCCTGGTGATCTTCTTTGGGCCGTACCGGCAGTTTCGCCGCACCACGGATCGCAACCGGATGGCCGCCAGCCTGGACAGCATCCGCAAGCTGATCGGGGTCAACCTGATCCTGGGGCTGGTTACGGTCGTTATCGCGGGACTGCTGTAAGGCGGTGCGTTGCATGGATCGGGCAACGTCCTCACAGTAGGATTTTCGCTACGGGAGAAAACCAATGGACGTTCGCCTCGACGGTCGCACTGCGATCATAACCGGGTCCAGCAAGGGGCTTGGTTTGGCCATGGCGACGGAGTTCGCGGCTTCCGGCGCGAATGTCGCGATTTTGGCGCGCAGCCTGGATTCGCTGGCCGAGGCTCAGGCCACGGCGTCGCAGGGTGCGTCGGGCAAGGTCGCGACATTCCAATGCGATGTGTCGAAGGCCGGCGATATTTCGAAGACGTTCGATGCGGTGGTCAAGACGTTTGGGCAGGTCGATATCCTGATCAACAACGCGGGGATGTCGCGGGCGATGCCGTCGGACCAGATTACCGACGATATCTGGCAGGAAGACCTGGACCTCAAGCTGTTCGCCGCGATCCGGCTGGCGCGTTTATGCTGGCCGGGGATGAAGGTTCGGAAATGGGGGCGGATCATCAATGTGCTGAACACCGGGGCGAAGGCGCCGCGGGCGAATGGGGCGCCGACGGCGGTTTCCCGGGCGGCGGGCATGGCATTGATGAAGGTGATGTCGGCCGAGGGCGCGCCATTCGGCATCCTGGTCAACGGCATGCTGGTTGGGCAGATCGTTTCGGACCAGATTGTCCGACGGTACAAATCCGACGGCAGCAACGAGCCGTTCGACGCTTATGTGGCCAAGGCAGGGGCCGGCATTCCGGTGGGGCGGATGGGCAAGGCGGAGGAGTTCGCGGCGATGGCGTGTTTCCTGTGCAGTGATCATGCCGGGTTCACGACGGGGACGGCGATCAACATGGATGGCGGGGCCAGCCCGGTCGTTTAGGCCGCTGGTCCAGCGCTACAAGCAGGCTGCCTCGCCCGACGATAGGCCGGTTGGGGAGGCGGACTGCACAACGACCTTGTTCCTCTCGACGAGGCGGCGAAAATTGTCCTGCGTTGTTGCCCAATCAAGAATGTCCACTCGGAAGGGCAGGTCGGATTCGGAAAAATCCTCTTGCATCCCGCCGCTCAGTTCGAACGACAATGGCGTGTCGGTGATGATTGCGAGATCGAGATCGGAATAACGTCTGGCTGTGCCCTTGGTGCGGGAACCGAAGGCCCAGACCTCGTGATCGGGAACATGCCTGTGCAGAATATCCCGGACAATCGCCAAATCCCGAGGCGATATGTCAAACATTTTTGGCCTCTAACATGGAAAGCAAACTGACGGCGTCGCGCGCGAAGTCCAGGCTTCTGGCGTAAACGCCGGCTGCGACCGACAGGTCGTAGGTATGCGACGTTTCATTCCGCGACAGGTGATACCGGAACCAGGCCTCGACATCTTCGATCAGACCGTTCTCGGCGGCGATCCTGAAAAGGTCGCGGCGATTGATACCGTCAACGCTGCTGCGACCAATATCCGCTTCCAACCGGCGGCGCATGAACTTCCAGGCCAGTTCATAGGTAAACTCAAAATGCTGGATAACGCCTGACCGGATGGCCTGGCGCGTGATCTCGTCCAGAGAGTCCATGAAGGCAGCGTCTTCGCTTTTCGACTGGACCGCTTGCAACGAGGCAATCGCGTTCCGCAGCTTGTCGAGTATTAACGGCATTTGCCCCTCCCATCCGCGGTGCCATGGCTGCATCCCCACGGCATGTCGCGCTTATCATAGCAGTCAGAACGCCGCCGTGCGACGGATGGTTCAGCCCAGCAAATGGGGACATTTCATCCAGGGGATCGGAAGCGGCCGGCCGGTATTGACGCGCAATGACCGGTATTGCGGGTGCCGCGCCTGATTTGCTTTTTAAGCAGCGCGGGTGGTGGTTCTTTCGGCGATCAGTTGTTTCGTGAGCGGCAGCAGGTCCCGGCCGTATGCGATGGTGTCGGCCAGCGGATTGAAGCCGCGGATCAGGAAGGTCGTCACGCCCAGGTCGTAATAATCGCACAGCGCCTCGGCCACTTGTCGCGGGGTGCCGACCAGGCTGGTGGTGTTGCCGCTGGCGCCGGTCAACAGGGCGGCACCGGTCCAGAGGCGGGTGTCCAGACGCTCACCCATCGCGGCGGCGGCGAGCAGACGTTTCGATCCTTCATTCACCGGATTGCGCGGCGCCAGGCCGGCGGCTGCCCGGCGTTCGATGATTCGTTGCTTGATGGACTCGGCTTTGGCCCAGGCTTCATCTTCGGTCGGGGCCAGGATCGGGCGAACGGACAGGCTGACGCGAACCGAGCGGTCGTGCTTTGCGGATTCGATGTGGAGGCGGGCGGTGATTTCGCGCACCTGGTCATGGGTTTCGCCCCACAAGGCATAGACATCGGCGTGTTTGGCACTGGCCGCGATGGCGGCGTCGGAGGCTCCGCCAAAATAGATCGGGATGCGCGGCTGCTGCACGCAGCGCTGCGCCGTGGATGCGCCTGAGAAACGATAGAACCGGCCGTGATGATCGACGGTCGGGCCGGGTTCGGTCCATATACGTTTCAAAATGGACACGTATTCATCGGTGCGGGCGTAACGATCTTCTTTCGCCAGGGTATCGCCGTCACGGAATTGGTCGATATCGTCGCCGCCGCTGATGACGTGGATCGCCGCGCGTCCTCCGGTGATCTGGTCCAACGTGGCAAATTTCCGGGCGGCCAGGGTGGGTGCGACGAAGCCGGGGCGGTGGGCGACCAGGAAACCCAGCTTTTCGGTGTGCGCGGCGGCGGCGGCGGCGAGCAGGAATCCATCCGGGCCATCGGAGTAGTAGCCGACCAGGACTTTGTCGAAACCACCGGCCTCGGCGGCTTGCGCGAAGTCGCGGATATAGCCGCGGTCCAGGATCACAGGTGGGGGGGCGATGATCTCCGACGCTTCCCGGTGGTGGATCATGCCGATGAATTCGACGGTCATGGTGGGGTTTCTCGCCAATGTCTATTGCCCGGGGAGGTTAGCTTATTCCTTGGTTCGGGCGAAGGGGCCGCGTGTTTGGCGCCGGGGCGATCGGGTGGGTCAACAGACAGTCGGGTGAACTCCCGCGGCAATCGGGTGAATAACGAACGGTGAAACACCGCAGGCCAAGAAAAACGCCGAAATCGGCTGGGGACACTATATTGGGTGGCTGATGAGATCCGGCAAAGTTACACTGTCTAAATTTGCAAAATGTGTTTTGGCGGCCGGGCGTTTAGGCTTCGTTGTTCGCCGGATTGTCCTCAGGCGTCACGACCGCGCAGTGGGATCAGACCGCTTTTTGGCGATACGGTTCGCCGGTTCGGGCCTCCGCGGTCATCGCCCTTTCGCGGTCATCGCCCTTTCGCGGTCATCGCCCCTTCGCGACGACCAGTGCCCTGCGTGGAAAGGCACGAATGGCGGCCGCTTCAACCTGCGGTTGAATATCGTTTGTTCGGCGCATCTTCCGTTTCTATCGAGAGGAGCGGCGGAAAGGTTGAGAATGGCAGCGCGCCGGGGGGCGCCTTACATACGGATGTTATAAATAAACCGGCTGACAACAGAATAACCGCATGACGGCGCCCTGTACCATTGCGCACGGTTCGATTTAGACGTTTTATGCCGTACAAGCCGATGCAATCATGCATCGCCACATGCCGCCTTGGGCGCAGGAGCAGCCGTTGGTCATGAGAGCGCCGGATCTTGCAATCGAATTTCACAAACAGGCGTGGTTTGGTCTGTCGTGCCGGCGTCGTTCGGCTTCAGAAGACATGCGATGACCCGCATGCTGGCGTCGGTATCGTCGCCGCGTGAGGCGGAAATCGCCCTGGCCGGCGGTGCCGACATCATCGACTTCAAGAACTTCAACAGCCGCGCGCCGGACGCGGTGGAGCCATGGGTGATCCGAGCCACGGTGGAAGCGGTCGGCCGGCGCCGCCCGGTAAGTGCCTTCACCGGCGACATGCTGATGCGGCCCGGTCGGATCGTGGCCGCGGTGCGGGAGATCGCGGCCACGGGCGTGGATTACGTCAAATTGGGCATCTTCCCCGGCGGCGACGCGCCAGCCTGTATCGCCGAACTGGCTGGAATTGAATCTCGGGTCAATCTGATCGCGGTCTTTTTCGCCGATGCGTGTCCGGATCTGTCGCTGATTTCGTTGCTGAGGAGCAGCGGCTTCGTGGGCGCGATGCTCGACACCCGAGACGAAGCGGCTGGCCGTCTGCTCGATCATTTCGATGTATCCGGCCTGCTTGGATTCGTCGATCATTGCCACGAAGCGGGGCTGCTCGCCGGGCTGGCCGGTGCCCTGGAGACGCCTGACATCCCCCGGCTGCTGGTACTCACGCCCGACCTGCTGGGCTTTCGCGGCGTGCTGTGTGGTTCGAAAGGGTCCACATCCACGCTGGATCTCGGGAGTGTCCAGGCGGTGCGGGCGCTGATCCCGCCGGAAGGCCCTGAACCTGGCAGGCGTGACGTGGACTACCGCTTGTTCGCCGCACGCGGTCAAACGCCGGTGGGTGACGATGTGCCGGTGGACCTCGTGTTCGTGGAGGATCTGGTGCTGCCGGTGTTCATCGGCGCCTATGCGCGGGAGCGTGACACGCCACAGAATGTCCGGTTCGCCGTGACTGCCTCGGTGATGCGAACCGGACGCGCCGCCGAGGACATGCGCGATGTGTTTTCCTACGACCTGATCACCGATGGGATCAGGATGCTGACCGGATCGGGTCATGTCCCACTGGTCGAGACTTTGGCGGAACGTATCGCCGCGATGGTGCTGGGCCATCCGCGGGTAACCAAGGTTGTCGTGAGGGTGGAAAAGCTGGAAACTGGGGCCGGCAGGGTCGGGGTCGAAATCGAACGCAGGCGAGCCGCGACCCGTGCGATCGACCGGCCGATGGTGCCGCTGCTGACAGCATCGACCAGCCAAACCTGACGATGGCCAAACCTGACGATGGCCAAACCTGACGAAAGCGGGCGCGGCCCCGAAACGCGCGTGCGACCAAAAGCCAATGACGGGGCTCCGATCATTATGGCCGGGGGTTGCCCGGATCGACTTAGGCTCCGAACGTGCGATGCTAACGCGGCGGCGCCATCGGTGCCGAGGTCGCACCATCCATAAGGTAGAAATGCCCGCATGAGCGCCACCATCGCCGATCCGATCATGCCCGACAGCGCGGCTTTCGCGATGCGGCTGGCCCGCAACATCAAGGGCGAGGTCCTGTTCGACCGCGCCAACCGGGGCCGCTACGCCACGGATGCCTCGATCTATCAGATGGAACCGGTCGGGGTGATCGTGCCGGAGACCATCGACGACGTGATGGCGGCGATGGCGCTGGCGCGTGATGAGGGCGTGCCGGTGCTGGCGCGCGGCGGCGGCACCAGCCAGTGCGGCCAGACGGTGAACCGGGCGCTGGTGATCGACTGCTCCAGGCACCTGCGGCGCATCCTGCATGTGGATGTCCAGGCGCGGACCGCCGTCGTGGAGCCGGGCCTTGTGCTGGGACACCTGAACAACGCGTTGCGCGCCGACAACCTGTTTTTCCCGGTCGATCCTTCCACCCACGCCCGTTGCACGATCGGCGGCATGGCGGGGAACAATTCGTGTGGTTCGAAGTCCATCCGCTACGGGTTGATGGCGGACAATGTGCGGGCGATCGAGGCGATCCTGTCGGATGGATCGCAGCATCGCTTCGGCATCCAGGCCGACGCCAACGGGGACCGCATGCCCGCCTCGGTGGCGGCATTGATCGCGCGGCTGCGGACCTTGGGCGCCACGGAAGCCGAGGAAATCGCCGCCCGCTTCCCGAAGCAGCTTCGGCGCGTCGGCGGTTACAACATCGATGCGCTCACCCCAGCCGCGCGCGCCTCCGGCCGTGACAACCTGGCGCGCCTGCTGGTCGGGTCTGAAGGCACGCTGGCGTTTTCCGCCGCGATCGAGCTGACGTTGCAACCCATCAAGCCGCGCAAAGTGCTGGGCATCTGCCAGTTTCCGACGTTTCGCGCGGCCATGCAGGCGTCCCGGCACATCGTCGCGCTGGACCCCGAAGCGGTGGAACTGGTTGACCGCACCATGATCGACCTGGGTCGCGGCATCCCGATCTACCGACCCACCATCGACCAGATGGTGCTGGGTGAGCCGGACAGTCTGCTGATCGTCGAATTCCACGGGCACGAGGATGCACCGCTGCTGAGCAAGCTGGCGGAGCTGGAAACCCTGATGGGCGACCTGGGCTGCCCCGGTGTCGTGCGCGCCATCGATCCGGCGTTCCAGGCGGATATCGCGTCGGTGCGCGAGGCCGGTCTGAACATCATGATGTCGATGAAAGGCGACGGCAAACCGGTGTCGTTCATCGAGGATTGCGCCGTCGATCTGGATGATCTCGCCGACTACACCGAGCGGCTGAACGATATATTTCAAAGACACGGCACCAAGGGGACGTGGTACGCCCATGCCTCGGTCGGATGTCTGCATGTGCGCCCGGTGTTGAACATGAAGGACCCGACCGACGTCGCGACCATGCGCGCGGTGGCCGAAGAAGCGTTCGCCCTGGTCCGCGCCTACAAAGGCTCCCACAGCGGTGAACATGGCGACGGTTTGGTGCGCAGCGAGTTCCACGAGCAGATGTTCGGAGCCCGCATCGTCCGCGCTTTTGAGGCGGTGAAGGACGCGTTCGACCCGATCGGCCTGCTGAACCCGAACCGGATCACCCACCCGCCGAAGATGGATGACCGCACTTTGTTCCGCTACGGGCCTGGTTATGGGCCGATCAGCGATTTCACGCCCAAACTCGACTGGTCCGACCATCCCGGCCCGATGGGCGGGATGCTCGGGGCGGTCGAGATGTGCAACAACAACGGCACCTGCCGAAACTTCGACTCCGGCGTGATGTGCCCGAGCTATCGGGTGACCCGCGACGAAATCCACCTGACCCGCGGCCGCGCCAACACGCTGCGGTTGGCAATGACCGGGCAGTTGGGCGCCGATGCGATGACATCCGATGCGATGGCCGATGCCATGGCGTTGTGCGTGTCCTGCAAGGGCTGCAAGCGGGAATGCCCGACCGGCGTCGATATGGCCAAGATGAAGATCGAGGTGACGGCGGCCCGCGCCGAACG
>JAYUEJ010000673.1:0-3624 GCA_043739265.1 Rhodopila sp.
TTGGGCACCGGCACTGTCAACATGCCGAACATCCACCCCGCCGCGGTCGCCGGCCAGATCGCCATGCTCGATCATCTGCTGGATGGTCGGTTCCTGTTCGGTATCAGCCCGGGCGGCCTGCTGTCCGACGCCGAGGTGTTCGGCACCCTGGGGCAGAACCGCCCGGAGATGTTCCTGGAAAGCATTGAGATGGTGCTGGCCATCTGGGCCGGCGAGGCGCCATACAATCTGGACGGCAAATACTGGAAAGTCTCCACCGAACGCACACTGATGCAGGAGATCGGCCAGGGTGTCATCGCCAAACCCTTGCAGCGTCCGCATCCCCCGATCGTCGTCACCGCGGTGTCGCCGCACTCCAACAGCGTCTCGCAGGCCGCCGCGCGAGGGTGGGAGGCGATTTCGGCCAACTTCCTGTTGCCGCAATGGGTGAAGTCGCATTGGCCGAAATATGTCGAAGGCTGTGCCGCCGGCGGAAGAGTGGCCGATCCGGCAAACTGGCGGGTCGCCAAAAGCCTGTGCGTGGCAGACGACCTCACGACCGCGCGGCGGTACGCGACTGACCCGGACAGTCC
The DNA here is from genome assembly GCA_043739265.1 of Rhodopila sp. Lineage (GTDB taxonomy): Bacteria > Pseudomonadota > Alphaproteobacteria > Acetobacterales > Acetobacteraceae > Rhodopila. Next base: position 573 of record JAYUEJ010000673.1, read on the forward strand.
GTATCGCCAGTATTACCACTCGCTGTTTACCAAGTTGAAAAAGAACGGGCGTCTGATCCTGTTCAAGACCCGGGCCGACCAGCCGGATGACGACATCACGCTGGATTATGTCTGCGAGAAACTGATCATCTGGGGCACCCCGGACAAGGTTGCCGACGACATCCTGGCCTTCCGCGAGGACATCGGCGACTTTGGCACGTTGCTGTATGCCGGCAAGGACTGGGCGGACGTGGCGCTCGGCCGCCGGTCCATGATCCTGGCAGCGGAACGGGTGATGCCGCTGGTCAACGCCGCGATCGGGATTCGCGCGGCGCTATGATGCCCGCCGCGGTCATTGCGACAAACGCGGCACGCGGCAAGTTCCGAAGCATGTAAACTCGCCGGAAGTTATCCTCCTCGCAACGAAACCAAAGGCGGACACCGGCCTGTGACAACGCAAGCGGAAAACACCCTATAAGAACTCGGCATTGATTGGAGACGTGTCATGAGTATTGGTTTCGCGGTTATTGGCGTCATCGTCGTGCTGATCCTGATCCGGTCGGTTCGCATCGCCTCGGAATGGCAACGCGCCGTGATTCTGCGCCTGGGGCGCTTCCATAAGGTGAAGGGGCCAGGCATCTACCTGGTCTTCCCGGCGATCGACGCCGTCGCACAGGTTATCGACCTGCGCATCCAAACCACGATGATCACCGCCGAACAGGCGCTGACCCGCGACACGGTGGCCGTCGGCGTCGATGCGATCGTATTCTGGCAGGTGGCGGACGCCGAAGCCGCCGCGATCCGCATCGCCGACTACCGCCAGGCGATCGAGCGTGTCGCCCAGACCAGCCTGCGGGAGATGATCGGCGCCACCGACCTGTCCAAGCTGCTGTCCGACCGCAAGACCGCTGATGAGCAACTCCGCATTACGATCAGCACGAAAACCGCCACCTGGGGTGTCACCGCCAGCAGCGTCGAGATCAAGGACGTGACAATCCCCCGGGAACTCCAGGACGCCATGAGCCGTCAGGCCCAGGCGGAGCGGGAGAAGGACGCCCGCGTAACGCTGGCCTCGGCCGAGAAGGCGATCGCCGAACAGATATTGGAGGCGGCGAAGCTGTACGGCACCGATCCCAATGCACTGAAGCTGCGACAGATGAATTTGCTGTATGAGATGAACAAGGAGCGCGGCACCACCGTGCTGATACCAACCGATATGGCGAACAGCCTGGGCACGGTTGTTGCCCTGACGCAGTCGATGCAGGGTGGTTCTGCCTAATTGGTGAGCAGGCATCGGCCCTGCCTAAATATGTGGCTGTTTTGCAACACATGTCGCCCGTCGTTAACAAAATGGTGCGGCGCAGCAAAAACTGCTTGCATGCTGCGACTGCGAAGGCCATTCTCTAACTTGCAGCGGCGCTTAGGCGCACTGCTTTCTTGGACGTTTCCTCCCTAAACTTCGGCGGTGCCAAAAGCACCGCCGTTTTTTTTGTTTAGGGTCCGGGGTTCTGACTCAGCGCCCGTCGAAACCAGATCTGGCCCGGCGTGATCGGGCCAGAGCGGTAAAGCTACCTAAAACGTGTCGTCCGACCCACCGCCACCGCCGCTGTCGCCGCCACCGCTGTTATCGGTCCATGACGAATCGCCGCCGGGGCTCGGCTGATCCCAGGTGCCGTTATCGACATAGTCCTGGTTGCCGCCCGGTGCCGCTCCCCCGCCCTGGTCCCAGGTTCCGGTATCGACCGCGTCCTGACTGGGAGCCGCGGGAGTCGCCCAAGGGCTGCCACCCGGCGCCCCGCCGAACCCGCCTCCGCCGAACCCGCCACCACCAAGACCCTGGTGCGGCGAGAACAGACTCATGAGCGCATTGCCGGCCACCATACCGCCCGCGACACCCGCCGCCGTGGTCAATGCCGACCCCAAAAAGCCGGAACCGCCGCGCTGCTGGAACATGCCTTGCTGGTAGTTAGGCGGATATTGCGGCGGAGGCGGCGCCGATTGCTGATAGTTCGGCTGCTGCGGTTGCCCGCCCGGGTATCCCGGAGCGCCTTGGCCGCCCCAGCGCGGATCGCCTTGCGGTGGTGCCGCCTGCTGCCGCCCGCCGCCGAACAGGCCACCAAAAAATCCGCCGCCTGGCTTCTGACCGGCCTGCTGGGCTTGTTGAACGGCTTGCTGAGCCTGCTGCAGCTCCCACTCCAGCCGCTTGATGCGGTTTTGCGCTTCCACCAACGCGTGCTCCTGCACGAACGCAAGCTGGGTAATGCGGTAGCGCGCCTCAGGAAACTGCGTCAGGGCCTGGCCGATGAAGGCATCCGCGTCACGGTCGATTGGCGGTAGCGCGGGCTGGCTCGTCGGCACCGATCCGCCAGCGAAGCCCGATTGCGGTGTCGCACCTCCGACCCTGGCAATGAATTGGGTGATGATGTCGCGTTCTTCGTTCGTCATGGGGTATCCCCTCTAGGTCAGGAAAAGCGACCCGAACGCGCGGAATGTGGCCCTGATCGGGCTTTGGTTCAATGCCGGGATTTTACCCCCGCGTGCGAACCGCGCGAAGTGCCAGGCCGTCACTCCTTTTTTGCCGCCGCGGCGTACTGTGCGGCAGCGACCATTCCGCCCGCCCTCGGCTCGTTTGCGAGTAACACAGCGAGTCCGCGGAACGATCGAGGGCTACACCAGCCCCCGCTCCTCATAGACTTCCTTGGCAATGCGCGCCGCCGTCATCGATCCCGGCCAGCCGGAATAGAACGCCAGGTGGGTGATGACCTCGGCGATCTCGTCCTTCGTAACGCCGTTATCCAGCGCGCGCGCCAGATGGCCGCGAAGCTGTTCCGGACGGTAGGTGGAAATCAGCGTCGCGAGCACGATCAGGCTGCGATCGCGCTTACTAAGGCCGGGGCGTTCCCAGATGTCGCCGTAGATGACGGTTTCGGTGACTTCGATCATTTTCGGAACGGTGCCGCGAACAGCGTCGCGTCCGCCGGCTGGTGGTTTGCTCATGAATAACTCCCGATGTGTGATGGCCGCGCTGGTCCCGGCCATCCGGACATGCATGGTTGGGGGTGGATGGCTGCGC
>JAYUEJ010000674.1:0-3622 GCA_043739265.1 Rhodopila sp.
CCGGCAGGGGCCGCCCTGTTCGATGAGGTGGTTGCGCAGCAGCGCCCCGATTTCCCCCTGCAAGGCGGCATGGGTTTCCGAACCCGGGGCCATCGCCACGAGTTCCCCATCGATCAACTGCCAGGGCGAGCCGGACGGGTCCGCTTCATCCCAGGACAGGAATTCCGGCAGAGTCATGCGGGCGGGCGCGTGTTTGCGAACAGCAACCATCCTCAGACGATATCACCTCCTACGAGCTTTGTCGCGCCACCACAGTCCCGCGGTGACAGCGGCCGACGGTCTGTGACAACGCGGCAGTCTTGATGCACACTCGATCGGCACAGCCAAAAACGGGGAGAACATCATTGAAAGCGCTCACGCAGCAACAAGCAGAATCCTTTCGCCACAACGGCTTCCTGTTCCCCCTGCCGGCCCTGTCGCCGCCGGAAATCGCCACCTGCCTCGCCGGGCTATCGCGACTGGAGACCGAATTAGGCTCCGCCGTGCAGGATGCCGACATCAAATGGCGCTCCCACGGCTATATGCACGCACCGTGGATCAACACTCTGATCCGCCACCCGCGCATCCTGGATGCGATCGAGGACGTGATCGGCCCCAACATTCTGGTCTGGACCAGCACGTTCTTCATTAAGGAGCCGCATTCCCCCACCTACGCCGCCTGGCACCAGGACGGCGGCTATTTCGGCCTCGAACCAAAAGCGTCGGTTTGCGCCTGGGTCGCCCTGACCGACGCCAGCAAGGAGGCCGGCTGCATGGAGCAACTGTCCGTCCGCGGCGACCCGAAACTGTATCACCATGTGCCGTTGGGCCTGGCCAACAGCATCAACCGCGCTGGCCAGACGATCATGGACCCGTTCGACGAGTCCGACCCCACGGCGATGGCCCTGCCAGCCGGTTCATTCTCGCTGCACCACGAACTCGCGGTTCATCGTTCGGCACCCAACAATGCGTCGCATCGCCGGATCGGGATTGGCCTGAACTACATGCCGACGCATGTCCGCCTGGATGGCCCGGTGCGCTGCCAGGCGATGCTGGTGCGCGGGGAAGATCGTTACGGACACTTCGATCTGATCGAGCCACCGGGCGGCGAACGCGATCCGGCGGCACTGGCGGCGCATCAGGAGGTCAACGACCGGTATCGGGAGAATTACCGGCTACAGGTTGGGCGGCATGAGCAACGGTTCGCCGGGGCCGTCGGTTCGCGGCCCTAAACAAGTATCGGTCGGTCAGCCCCGCCGCAGGCTCACGCTCGTCCGCCCGGGTGCCTGCTCAGGCGCCGGGCGGTTTTTCGCCTGAGCAAGGCCGTTTCCGTGGGCGTTTGTCGATCGGAAAGCAACCGGGGGTGTATTTCCCCGGCCGGATATCAGCCGCCGCCGCCATTCAGCCCGTTAAAGGCCCAGGCTGGCATCGAGGCCAGATGCTCCTTGGTCGCCGTCGGCATGGCCAGCTTATCGGCGGCGAGATGCAGATGGCTCAGCGGGACGCTCACCATCTTTTTGCCGCCGCCGACGAAATCCCCGACCGAGAGGATAGCCGAAGGCTCCGTGGCGCCGCTTGTGACAAGAACTTCCTCGACCTTGCCGACGCTGTTGCCCTGGTCGTTGAAGACCGTCATACCGATCAACTTACTTGCGCGCATACTGTGGTCGATCGTGGCGACTTCGCTGATGCTTGCCGCAACAGCGAAAGGTGAGGTTAGCGGCGCGGTTGCAAGGGCCAGTCCGATGCCGGCGACGAGTGTGAGAAGCTTTTTCATGATGTCCTCAGCAGTATATGCAGTAACCGCTACCGTGGTAGCGAGCCAGGCCGGATGGCGTGGTCTGAATGCATTACTTGACGATGCCTGCCGTTATTCCGCGCCGAAAAAAAGTTTTTCAACCGGGAATAAAATAGCAACTCGGCTGGTATGATAATGACTTTTAATTGGTTGCCCAAACTGGCGCACGACGCAGTGCAGCTGTCGATCCGGGTGCAAAACGCCGCGCTTTGGTGTGCGTGGTCGAAACAGGTGTTACCGCCGTCGATATGGGGATTTCATAAACCAGGCGCGAAGCTCCCTCGCTCTTGCACGCCCCTTCGGCTCCTTCGCCCGGCGCCGCCTGGATCAGTCCAGGGCATCGTCATTCGGTTCCTCCGGCATGAAAACATCGCGTGCGCCGTGCAGGATATGCAGCACCGTGACGATGCGGTGGCGTTCGTCAATCGAGTCAATAATCCGGTAGCGATGCCGCCGCCCGTAAAGCAGGTGGCGCAGATTCCGGTTTTCGGGAGTGGGCGCGCCTCTGGCCCTGTGTTCGTTGAGGCTTAAAACGGGTTTTTCAAGGCTGCCGCCTTGCCGTTAACCGTCAGAATGACCGGGCGTCTGGTGGCCTTTTGGTGCTGCATGATAGCCGCCGAATGGTTGCGGACGGTGGATGTCTTTGGTGATGTCCATAGGAACAGGCCTGCCAGGCCGGGATCGTCAGGAAGCGGGCCGGACCTCGCTCGCCATCTGCCGGCCGAACCAGCGCAGCGCGGTTTCCAGTGTGCCGATCTTGGTCTTGTGGTCGAGATCGAGCATGCGGCGCACCTCGCCCTCCAACAGTCCCAGTTCGCGGGCGAGGGCGACGTTCGTCATGCCGCGCTCGCGCATTGCCTGCCAGAGAGCCAGCTTGGCCGCCAGAAGCATTGGCACGACGCAGACCGGCGGAGATTCGATCGAGGATGGGCAGGGAATATCCCGCTTAAGCCTGACCAGGCCACCCAAGGCAGCAATCAGCGCGTCGGTCGCCAGGGCTTGCGCTTCAGCGAGGTCGGCACCCTCGGTCAGCGCTTCCGGCACGTCGGGGAAGCGGACTTGCCAGGCGCCGTCTTCGGTTTGGAACACGGTGTAGGGGTAAATGAATCGCATCGTCTCGGCTTTCGTTCGGAGGCACATCGTCAGGGCAGGTCAGTCTTGGTCAGGCCCAATTGACTCAGGATAGCGTGCAACAGGCCGGGTCCGATTTCCTTCTTCGGGTCTTTGACGGTGGTCAGGCGATCACCGAACAGCAATTGCCCGTGGCTGCCCTTGCCGTGTCGCGGATCATATGAAAACGCCAGTCCTCGCATCTTGGCGAGCCGCCGCGGCTTCCATACCAGCTCGGCGCCTCACGCGACACTGGCGCCCCGGCCCGCTCCGGTCCATCCTGAATGGGATGAGCGTTCAACAGCAGCCCTCAGACCGGGAAACGTCCGGCGGAACCATCCGCGTCGGCGGCGATCCCAATGGGGTGCTGACCTACCTGATCGACCTGCCGCCCGAAGCCCTCCCCAGCGTCTGCAAGCGCGACCTGGAAAGGGCCTGGCACGCGGCTCGGGAAGCGGCACTCGCCGAACGCCAGGGTGCGGTGCGTGGTTTTCGCTTCAACCGCCCGGACGGCAGCCACACCGACCTCGCGCTGGCCGACCCGGATGCAAGCTGCTGGGTCGGCGCGGTCGATCGCATGGTCGGGATCGCCAACGCCCCCGGTTTGTCGCTGTGCCTGCGGCTGCTGGCACTGATCGACCTGCTGGCTCGCGCCCCCTGGGCCAGGTCGTTGTTCCATCTCGCGCGCGATGGTGCCGAGTTTCATCCGGCCCTGCTAAGAACCGCCGCCAGTCA
>JAYUEJ010000675.1:0-3622 GCA_043739265.1 Rhodopila sp.
CTCAGTGGCCCTTCGCGGCCCTCGCGCTGTCTCCGTGCAAAAAAAACCTGGCCTGACACCCACTCCACAGAACAACGGCAAGACACCGGACAGCAATACAACGACTGTGCCGATCGCCCAAAACTACTTGCATTGATTGGGGAAATCCTTGGTCCTTGTAAGGATAAAAAGATTATTTTCACGATGACTGGGTTCTTATCCTGAGCCGCCACCTCCGTCACGGCGCGGCGGGTTCGGGATAAGAACCCGGTCATCGTGAGAATGCTTTAAAATATCTTGGGGTGGACCAGGACGTTGGAACGCCAAGGACGGCAAGGTACCGCGTTCGCCATCCAGCACCAAGGCGTGGCTGGCGTCAGCCGGTCGTTTGGGCGGACCAATGCTCATTCATCAGCCCTTCTTGGTGACCTGGCGACCTTGGCGTTGCAACTTTGGTTATTCACCCGATTGGCCCTGGGCCCACACATGATCGGCCCGGGGCGGAAAGTGCCTGTGGGGTATTCGACCCGGCGGCAATCGAGGCGGCGATCGCCGCCTCGCGTCTGCCCATGCCAAATCCCTGGACTGATATCGGTTGCCCGTCCTCAAGCCGCCCGCCCAAATCTGGGTCGGCCGCGTTGCGCCGGCCCTTCGACCGCGACGTGCAGGAACCACGCCAACGGTATCGTCAGACAAACCGAGAATACCGCCAGCAGACCCAGCCTGCCAAACAGCGGCAGCGCCGGTAACAAACCCAGCAGGGCATTGGCGCCGGCCAGGCCAACCGCCTGCACCAGATAAAATGGATAGCTGATGGCGCCAAGGAAATGCGCCAGACCTGATCCCAGGGCCGGCAGGCGTCCGCTCGCGACCGCACCGACCAGGACCATCGATGCCGCCATTTCGAACAGCGGGGTGCTCGCGACACGGCCGATGACCAGATTGGTTCCGACCAACACCACGACGCTCGCCGTAAGCAACCAGGGGTTTCGCCACACGCGGGGTGACACCGATGAAATGAGTGCGCCGAGGATAAAAGCCGGGAAGAACGCCACATAGATACTTCCGTGGACGAAACGGAATGCGACGAGCGACAGAATCAGCGTGGCGAGCACTTTCCACAGTTGCCCCCGGGTCAAACCCCAAACCGCGAACAGCACGAGGCTGGCAACGACTTCCACCTGCAACGACCAAAGAACGCCGTTCATGTCGCGATGGAGCAACAGCATATTCATGACGAGGTCGTCGGCCCGCGCGGCGGTCAGCAGGCCGATCGGCAGGCCGCTCATGATCGCCACCGGCAGCAGCCGGTAAAGCCGGGAGCAGGCGTAATCCGGCAGGTCGGCGAAAAAGACCAGGCGCTTTCTGCGGAACGACGTCCAAAGGACATGTCCGCTCAGGACGAAGAACACCGTGACGGCCGCGTCGCTGGGAAACACTAGGTAGAGCGATCGCAATACGATGTCGGTCCAGGCCATTGCCGGGAAATCCCGCACTTTGGACGACCATAGCGCCAGGCCGCCGGTCTGCAGCAGGCAATGCCCCAGGATGACCGACACGGCCGCGCAACCGCGCAGGCCGTCCAGGGCGTCGTTTCGCTTGACAACAGCGACGTGTGATTCGGTTCGGCTCAGCGACTTATCCCCCCAGCGTCAGAGCGCTGTAAGGGATTTCCGTTATGATACAACCCATATCGGTTGGCGTTGCGTATCAGCGACCCTGTTCCGCGGTCGATTCAGGACGGCCGTTGGTCGCCGAATGGTGCAAAGCCAGCCATGCCCCCGTCACAAGATGGCCCTGTGCCCGGCCATCCGGGCCATTGCGAAGCGGGTGCGGTTCCGCTACCGCCGCGGGGTCCTGTTGGAACGAACGACGGCGCGGAACCATTGGGCCTGGATCCTCGATAGCGCGTTCATGCGAACGCTCGCGAGCCTGGTGACAGATTTTGTCCCCGGCACGTTGATCGGAGCCGAACGGCAGTGGCACCAGCGGACGGCCGGGCTGCGGACGCCCGGGCTGGTGGCGAACGTGCTGGTGGCGATCGGTGCCGCCGCTTTCACCGATCTGGGCACCCGATTGCTGGACGCGGTTGTCGCGGAACTCGAGAAATCTTCACAGGTCTATAGCGCCACCTGGTCGGTCAGCACGACGCCTTGATGGAAGACGCGGTTCAGGCGATGCGGCGCAGCAACGCCAGGACATCGGTTTCAGCACCGCTCGGGCGCCCCGCCAGCAGCCAACTCGCCAGCAATACGGCCGTATAGACCGCGGCACCACTCGCGATCGCTTCGATCAATGCAAGGACCCCCGGATCGTCGGACCAGCCAAGGCCGCTGGCCACCAGCACCGCCGCCATGGAAGCGGCGGCGACCGCCGGTCTCCACACCTGGCGGATCATCGTGCCGGCGGCGACGTTGAATCGGCGAAGCGCGGTGGCGACGGTCAGTGTCTGCTCCAGTACCACCGCGATGGCTGCTCCGATCGCCGCTCCGGTCAGGCCGAAACCTGGAATCAGCAGGGCCAGAAGGGCGATCCGGACCGCCGCGCCGGTTAGCGTGATGCCGACGAGCCGGCCCAGCAGGGCGTGGGCGCTGAGCAAATGCAGGCTGAGATGGCCGAACACCATGATCGTGAAACTCAGGGACAGCACGCGCAGGACCGGGACGGCCTGACCCCACCCCGGCCCGAACGCCAGGGCGACCAGCGGGGCGGCGACCAGCGACAGGCCGACGCCGGCCGGCAGCGTCAGCAGTGCGGCCGCGCCGATCAGGCGCAGGAAGGTGTCTCCCGGGTCCGCCTGCTGCTGCCGCCCGGCGGCGAAACCGGAGAATGCGGCGCGCCCCAACGGCTCGATGAGTTCGGTGCTGGGCAGCGCGGCGATTTCGGCGCCCAGGCTGTAGAAGCCGACCGATGCCGTGTTCAGCAGCCGCCCGAGCAGCAGGGAGTCGGCGCGGTCGCGTATCAGCACGGCGAGGCTGAGAAACCAGGTCCAGGTGGAATAACCGGCCAGTGCTTTCCAGGCCCGCAGCGACAGGCTTGGTCGATACGGGTGCATCACGTAGCTCATGACCACGCGCAAGGAGCGGTTCACCCCCATCCCGGCCAACATGGCGTGGTAGGAGTGGAGCAGCACGGCCGTGGTCATCGCCGCGACGATGCCGGCCAGTTTGGGCAGCACCATGATGGCGAATTCCTTGTGGAAGGCGAAGTCGCGGCGGAAATCGACGGCGCCGATGTTGGTGAAGCCGTCCAGGATGGGAAGGCAGGCGACGAACAGCAGAACCGGTCCCAGGCGCGGATCGGCGAAGAAACCGGCGGCGGGGTAGGCGAGGGTCGCGACCAGGATCGTGACCGACAGGCCGCGCAGCAGGTTCAGGGTGAAGGCGGTGTCGTAGAAAATCCGGTTGGGGGTTGTTTCGCGGATCACGGCCTCTTCCGTGCCCAGGGTCAGCATGCCGTCGATCGTCTGCATGACGCTGGTCGCCAGGGCGATGATGCCGAAATCCGCTGGTGCGATCAGCCGGACCAGGACAAGGGTGCTGATCAGTCCAAGCGCCCGCATGCCCAGGCGCCATGCCATGACCCAGCCGGCGCCGCGCGCGGTGCGGATCAGCAGGCTGTCGGGGGGGCGGGTATCTTGCAC
>JAYUEJ010000676.1:0-10879 GCA_043739265.1 Rhodopila sp.
ATATGCTGGCGGTTGTAGCCCAGGACTTCCAGTTTCCGGCCATCATAGACCCGCGTGTAGTGAGTCCAGAAACGTTCGCCGAGGTATTCGCGAAATGGCGGCGTCGCGTCGGAGAACGTCGCCCAGACCAGGCCGTTGACGACTTCCACCCGCAATTTACGTAGGCCGTGATCTTTTGGGTCGAAATCGGGCGGCATGCCGCCTTGCCCGCGGACACCGCGGCGGAATGGGGCGCCTTGCAGGTCGCCGCGCAGAGTATAGTTCCACTGGTGGTAGGGACAGAGCAGGTCTTTCACATGGCCTTTGCGGGCCTGGCAGAATTTGACCCCACGGTGGGCGCAGCGGTTCTCGACAACGCTGACCTCGTCTGTTTCGCTGCGCACGACGATCACCGGGCGCTCCCCCAGCGTGGTTGTCTTGAAGTCGCCGACTTCGGGAATTTCCGCTTCCAGTCCGCAGAACAGCCAATGCGGACCATACCAGATGCGCTCCAGCTCCGCTGCATAGACGTTTGGGTCCGAATATACCCAATAGGGCACACGGCCGGCGGCATCGCTCGGCCAGGTTTTGTCGATTTTGTTCATGGTGCGCCTCCGACGGTTATTTTGTCCGCTGGGTCGAGCTGTGTCAAAAAAGGGGACATCCCATCAATGCGCGGAAAAGCGCGTTCGGCGAGGAGCGAACGACATGACACTCGCGGGCAAATCCGCCCTGATCACGGGATCGTTGGGCGGAATCGGATTTGCCACCGCCAAGGCGTTGGCCGCCCTGGGCTGCGATATCACCTTGAACGGGTTCGCGAGCCCGGAGGTTATAGCGGACCGGTTGGCGGAATTGGAGGCGCTGGGCGTTCGTGCCCGATACCACGCCGCCGATTTGCGCGAGCCCGCACAGATCGGCGAACTGATCGAAACCACGCAACAACAGCAAGGCGGCCTGGACATCCTGGTGAACAACGCCGTCGTACGTGCGTTCGGCGCCGTCGAAAACTTCGCGCCGGAACAGTGGGATGAGGCGCTGGCGGTCAACCTGTCGGCGCCGTTCCACGCGATCCGGTTGGCCCTGCCGGGGATGAAGGCGAAGAACTGGGGCCGGATCGTCAACATGGCCTCGATCTACGGGCTGTTCGCGACCGTCAACCGCATCGACTACGTTACGACCAAGACCGCGCTGATCGGGCTGACCCGAGCGGTGGCGCTGGAGGTGGCGCGAACGGGGGTGACGTGCAATGCGATCTGCCCGGGCACGGTGCTGACTCCGGCGATCGATTGGCGTCTGCGGCAAGAGATGCAGCGCGACGGGACCAGTTTCGAGGAAACCGAGGAGCGTTTTCTAGCCGTCCGGCAGCCATCCCGAAAATTCGTCAAAGACGAGAACGTCGCCGGTCTGATCGCTTTTCTGTGCGGTCCGCATGGCGAGGATATCAATGGGTCGGCCATGCCGATCGACGGTGCATGGACGGCTGGGCGATAGGTTGAAGCGTGCGGGACCGCACCCCTCTTGCACATGCCGCGTTCACCGTGCATTCAGGCCCGGCACTTAGTCTGGGGGAATAGGCGCGCGTCCTGCTCCAAGCGATTTCCCACGCGTGAAGGATCAGAAGCATGCGCCTTGCGGTGCTGAAGGAACGGCGAGCCGCCGAAACGCGCGTGGCCGCGACCCCTGACACGATCAAGAAGTTGATTGGACTTGGTCTGACGGTCGCGGTCGAGGCCGGGGCAGGGGCGACGGCGTCGATTTCGGATGCCGATTTCGCCGCCGCCGGTGCGGAAATCAGCGCCGACGCGGCGTCCACCCTGAGCGGAGCCGGTATCATTTTCGCGGTCCAGGCACCCGGTGCGGCGGAACGAGCGCTGATCCCGCACGGCGCCTTGCTGGTGTGCATCGCCGGCGCTTTCGCCGACCCCGAACTGGTGCCCAGCCTCGCCGCCGCGGGCATCGACACCGCCGCGATGGAGCTGTTGCCGCGCATCACCCGAGCGCAGTCGATGGACGTGCTTTCGAGCCAGGCTAATCTGGCCGGCTATCGGGCCGTGGTTGAATCCGCCGCCACGTTCCAGCGCGGCTTCCCGATGATGATGACCGCTGCCGGCACGGTACCGCCCGCTCGGGTGTTCGTCATCGGAGCCGGTGTTGCCGGTTTGCAGGCCATCGCCACCGCCCGGCGTCTGGGTGCGATCGTGTCCGCCACCGATGTCCGTCCCGCGGCCAAGGAAGAGATCAAGTCGCTTGGGGGCACCTTCGTGGGTGTCGAGGATTCGGAAACCGCCGGCCAGACCGGCGCCTATGCCCGTGAAATGAGCGACGCGTTCCGCCAGAAGCAAGCCGAACTGATGGCCACGACCGTCGCCAAGAACGACATCGTGATCTGTACGGCGCTCGTGATGGGGCGCAAGGCGCCGGTTATCGTTACTCAGGCGATGGTCGATAGCATGCGTGCCGGCAGTGTGATCATCGACCTCGCGGCCGAAGCCGGCGGCAATTGTGCGGCGACCGTCCCCGGACAGAGCACCATGACAGCGAACGGCGTCACCGTCCTTGGCTACAACAACTGGCCGGGCCGCATTCCGGTCGCCGCATCGGCGCTGTATGCGCGCAACCTGTTGACCTTCCTGACTAATTTCTGGGATAAGGACAACAACGTTGCGAAATTGCCGGAAACCGATGACATCGTCAAAGGCGTCATGCTGACCCGTGGCGGCGCCATCGTTCACCCGAATTTCTTGCCCCAACAGGCTGCCTGAACGTCCGGAGACCGATCCCAGATGAACCCCAATCAACTGGCAGACGAAGCCGTGCGACTCGCCGGCAACGCGCTTGAACTCGCCAACCACGCCAAGACGCTGGCCATGAACGTGTCCAGCAGCATCGCGCCCGAGGTCAATCCGTTCATTTTTCTGCTGGCTATTTTCCTGATGGCCTGTTTCGTCGGCTATTATGTGGTGTGGAATGTGACGCCGGCGCTGCACTCGCCGCTGATGGCGGTGACCAATGCGATTTCATCGGTGATCGTCGTCGGCGCGATGCTGGCGACCGGGTTGGCTACGTCCGGCTGGGCGATGCTGTTCGGCTTCATCGCGGTCACCCTGGCGTCGGTGAATATCTTCGGCGGCTTCATGGTGACGCATCGGATGCTCTCTATGTTCAAGAAGAAGCAATAAGATGTCCGCCAGTCTGACCTCCCTCGCTTATCTGGCCGCGGCCGTCCTGTTCATTCTGGCGCTGCGCGGCCTGTCGTCCCCCGTCACGTCCCAGCAGGGCAACCGCTACGGCATGATCGGCATGACCGTGGCCGTGGTCGCGACGCTGCTGCAACACGGCATGGGCGGCTGGGGTTATCTGCTGATCCTGCTCGGCATCCTGATCGGCGGCGGCATCGGCGTCACGGTAGCGCTACGCATCCAAATGACGGCGCTGCCGCAGTTGGTCGCGGCGTTCCACTCCCTGGTCGGTTTGGCGGCGGTGTTCGTCGCGGCGGCGGCGTTGAACGCGCCGCAGGCGTTCAACATCGGCGTCCCCGGTGATATCCACGCCGAAAGCCTGGACGAGATGTCGCTGGGCCTGGCCATAGGAGCGATTACCTTTTCCGGCAGTTTGATCGCATTTGCGAAATTGCAGGCGCTGATGAAGGGTTCGCCCATCACGTTTCGCGGGCAACATCTGCTCAATCTCGGGCTGGCGATTTTGCTGCTGTTGCTGGTGATTGGGTTTGTGACGTCGGGTGGCAACCAGTTCCTGTTCTGGATGATTGCGCTGCTGGCACTGGGGCTTGGATTCCTGATAGTCATCCCGATCGGCGGCGCGGATATGCCGGTGGTGGTGTCGATGCTGAATTCGTATTCTGGCTGGGCGGCAGCGGGGATCGGCTTCACCATTCATAATCTGGCATTGATCATCACCGGTTCCCTGGTGGGCGCGTCGGGCGCGATTCTGTCCTATATCATGTGCAAAGGCATGAACCGCAGCATCATCAACGTGCTGCTGGGCGGCTTTGGGTCGGAAAGCGGCGGAGCGGCGGCCGGAGGGGTCACCGGCGACCAGTCCGTACGGGCGGGCAATGCCGAGGATGCCGGCTTCATCATGAAGAACGCCTCCAAGGTGATCATCGTGCCGGGTTACGGCATGGCGGTGGCACAGGCTCAACACGCGCTGCGGGAAATGGCGGACACGCTGAAGAAGGAAGGGGTGGAGGTGAAATATGCCATCCATCCGGTCGCCGGCCGCATGCCGGGGCATATGAACGTGTTGCTGGCGGAAGCGAACGTGCCGTACGACGAGGTTTTCGAACTCGAAGAGATCAACAACGAGTTTTCGACCGCCGACGTAGTGTATGTGATCGGCGCCAACGACGTGACCAACCCGGCGGCGAAGACCGATCCGACGTCGGCGATCTATGGGATGCCGATCCTGGACGTGGAGAAGGCGCGGACGGTGCTGTTCGTGAAGCGGTCGATGGCGTCCGGGTATGCGGGCGTGGACAATGTGCTGTTCTTCCGGCCGAACACGATGATGCTGTTCGGGGATGCGAAGAAGATGACGGAAGAGATTGTGCAGGCGCTCAATCACTGATTGGGCGTTGCCGCTGCCGCAATCCCATCACTTTGGGGCACTTTCTGGCTGACAGGACTGGAGCCAGATTCAGCCACCCCTGTCCACAACCGTGACAGGACGCTGACGGTTGAATTGCGTTAGCCGGCCGCCGTGGCAATGGGTATGTGTCGCCCCGGCGGGCTGTTGTGCTATAAAGCATGGCTCGCGAGGTGACAGATGACCGCACGACCCACCGACGATCCGATCTTGCGGCGCTTCAAGGCTGCTCTCGATGAAATCTACGGCGACCAGATTGACCGTGTGATCCTGTTCGGTTCACGTGCGCGCGGCGATGCGCGTTTCGATTCTGATTACGATGTGGCGGTGTTTCTCAAGTCATTGCCTGATCAGAGAAAACAGATGAAGCGCCTGGCCGATCTTCGGGTCGATTTCCTCGATGGCACCGGGGCGTTCTTCGACGCGAAGCCTTATCCGACGAGTTCCTATCGTGATCGGACGCCCTTGATGCATGAGATACGCCAGGACGGCCTGGACGTATGAAGCCTGAGTCCGCCCGGTTTGTGGAACAGGCAAACATTATCCTCAGCCGCGCCGATATCATGCTGAGTGCCAAGTTGAATGAAGACGCAGCGCGAGAGGCTTATCTCGCCAGCTTTCATGTCGCGCAGGCCTATATTTTTGAGCGAACCAACAGGGTCTCCAAGACCCACAGCGGCGTTCAACGAGAATTTTTCCGATTGACCAAGGACGACCGGCGAACGGATCGCGACTTGAGGCGATTTCTGTCTCAGTCGTATGAATTCAAAGCGGTTGCCGACTATTTTTCCGGCCCCAACCCGGTCACGTCACCCGAGGAAGCCGCTGAGGCCATCGAAACGGCAAAGTGCTTTGTTGCCCATTTTTCGCAGTTGGTGGCTACCCCAACCGGAATGCCACGCACGGGCCCCGACGCAACGACCGCGTAAGCGCGGCTTTCGATTCCACGGGGTTGCTGCCGCTTCTCGCCTCGCGCGCAGCCCGAGCGGTCGCAAGTCAGGTCCTCGGTCAGGCGCAAGGGAAATTGTGTCATGACCGCAGTCCCCGTACAATTGCTGCCCGGCGCCCCACCGCAACCCCAAACCGTTCGGTGTCGGCACGCATAGCGCGGATGGCGAACGTCGCGATCACGCCGCCGAGACCGTCCTCACCTCGGAAGAACAGCGCGGTTCGCCAATTCCCGACCGCACCCGCGAACGGCGCCGGGTCGGGACGCCCGCGACCCGGTTTCCATAATAATGCTGCACTGCACAATTTTTTCCTTGATCCGTCCGCGCCGATCGCTTACATCTCCTTTTGTGCAGTGCAGCAATTCGCTGGCTGAGACTTCCCGAGGCAAGGATCAGGTGCCGCTCAAGGGCCTCATTCTCTGACAGGAGACCATTCGATGAACACACAGCCCACCGCCGCGCTCCGATCCCGTGCAAGCGCCGCCGTCCCCCCGATCGCCATCTCGGCACCCATTACCCGCGCCAGCGCAACCGCTGTCCCGTCCACCGCTTCAGTCCCCACCATCACTCAAGGAATAAACACCATGATCAAGACCGTCGATTTCGTTGCCTTCGGCAAAGACAACCTCGAAGCCTTCACCGCCTCCAGCAAGATCTGGACCGCTGGCGTTCAGGACATCACCAAGCAGTTCGCCGCCACCGCGAAAACCTCTTTCGAAGAGTCGGTCGCCACGTTCAAGGCGCTGAGCACCGTCAAGTCGGTTAAGGAAGCGATCGATCTGCAAAGTGCCTACGGCAAGACCGTCGCCACGAAGATGCAGGAAGAGGCCACCAGGCTGACCGACGCGTCCAGGAAGCTGACCGAGCAGGCACTGGCGCCGATCACGGCCCGCGTCGCTGTCGCGGTCGGGAGCTTCTCCAAGGCCGCCTGATCCACCATCACGACCGGATAACGAAAACGCCCGGAGCGATCCGGGCGTTTTTGATTCTATCCCCGACAGTCAGGCCCCGGCCTCGCTACCGATCTGGTTTTGACTTCGCCTCTTCCCGCCGCCGCATCTGATCCTTCCGCTTCAGCAGGTTGGCCCGTAACGCCGCAGCCTCCCGCACCTCCCTGGCTTGCTCTGCCGTGGATTTCGACGCGGGTCGTTCCTGGGGCGGCTTGGTCACGCCGGCAATTTGCGCATCATGGCCTGCCGCTTGCAGATCGCCACCATCTCATCGCGATGGTTCCAGCATGTGTGCTCGAACTCGACGATGCCGACATCGGGGCGCGACTTGCTGTGCCGCATCGTCAGCACCTTGCTTCGCGCCCGCAGCGTATCGCCGTGAAACACCGGCTTTGGAAATTTCATGTCGGTGAAGCCAAGGTTGCCGACCGTGGTGCCGGCGGTGGTGTCATTGACGCTCATGCCCACCATCAGGCCGAGGGTGAAGATCGAGTTCACCAGCCGTTGACCGAACTCAGTTTCAGCGGCGAAATGCGCATCCAGGTGCAAGGGCTGCACATTCAGGGTCAAACTGCTGAACAGCACGTTGTCCATTTCGGTGACCGTGCGGGTCCAGGGATGCACGAATTCCTGTCCCTCCGAAAACTGCTCGTAATAAAGCCCTGCCATGCCATGTCCCTCCGCGTGCGTTGGATTGAACCGCATCCGCCAGCGAAAGCCAAGGGACGGAACGGTGGCGACATTACGCGATCTCAAGCCCATGTGAAATCAACAGGCTTCGATAGGAACCAACGGGAACTTGTAACCGTTCACCGTCGGGGCAACTTATTTTGATGTTCGCAATAGCCTCGGAAGGACTCTCTCATGGGCAAAAACGCAAAGCTGTTACTGACCCTCGCCGCTCTGGTCGCCGCCGCGCCAATGCTGACCGCTTGCTACGCGACCCGCGGCGCAGGCCAGGATTTGAGCGCGGCCGGCAAAAGCATCGAACGCGCCGCCGACAAGAACACCGGCTACAAACCCTGATTTTCGGCAGCTAAGCAGGAGGCACCAGGTATGGATAAGGATCGGGTCGAAGGCGCCGCTCATCAGGCCAAGGGCGCCATCAAGGAAGCGATCGGCAAGGTTACCGGCGATGCGAAGACCGAGGCCGAGGGTGCGGCCGAAAAGGCGGCTGGTAAGGTCCAGAACGCCGTGGGCGGCGTGAAGGATGCGGCGCGGGAGGCACTCAACAAATAGGAAAGGTCCGGAACATGTCCACGATTCTGCTTGTCATTCTGATAGTGTTACTATTGGGTGCATTGCCAACCTGGCCCTATAGCGGCGGCTGGGGCTACTACCCGAGTGGTGGGCTTGGTTTGGTGGTTTTGGTCTTGGTCGTGCTGCTGGTGATGGGACGCATTTAACCGCCAATTGGCGGCGTATTCTTCAACGGTCGAGGATCGGCTGGTCCGGCCGCAGGAGCAATAGATGCCGCTAGCCATGGCTCGGAGGCGATCCGGGCCATGGCTTAAAGTCGTAGTCTCAGACGGCCAATTTGTCCGCCCTGATGTCTTTAATGTCCCGAAACGTTAATCCGGGCGCCAGATCTTCCGTTCGGCGCATCATGAAGCCTGACGTTGCCAGAAACACCGGGTCGCCATCGACGTCGTCTGCCATGGCGTTACGATTGTCGCCGATGAATTTCGTCAGGGCGATCTTGTCCGCGGACGAAACCCAGCGCGCCAGGGAAAACGAAGACGTTTCGAAGCCGATGCCTACTCCGTATTCCGCGGCAAGCCGAGCCTGGAGGACGTCCAACTGTAGAGTGCCGACGACGCCGACCAAGGGCGCCGATCCGTCCTGGGGCCGGAACAACTGCACGACGCCTTCCTCGGCCAGTTCTACCAATGCCTGGCGCAGCTTCTTGGCCTTCATCGCATCGTCCAGGCGGACACGGCGAAGAATTTCGGGAGCGAAATAGGGCACGCCGGTGAACTGGATGTCCTCGCCCTCGGTCAGCGTGTCGCCGATCCGCAGCGTGCCGTGGTTGGGGATGCCGACGACATCCCCGGCGAACGCCTCGTCGGCGATTTCTCGTTCGCGCGCGAAGAAGAACTGCGGCGCGTGCAGCGGGATCGACTTTCCGGTTCGCACCTGTTTCAGCCGCATCCCACGCACCAGCCGCCCCGAACAGACACGGGCGAAGGCGATCCGGTCACGATGGTTGGGGTCCATATTCGCCTGAATTTTGAACACCAGGGCGGTCAATCCGGGTTCCGACGCCTCGACCATCCGCTTGTCGGCGGGTTGGGCGCGCGGCCGCGGCCCGTATTCGGCCAGCCCGTCCAGCAGGTCGTTGACGCCGATGTCCTTGATCGCGCTGCCGAAATACACCGGCGTCAGATGGCCCGCGTTGAAGCTTTCAAGGTCGAATTCCGGCAGCGCCGAACGGATCAGATCGACCTCATCCGCCACCGCCAGCATGCGGGGATCGGATTGCGGCAGGTCGTTGATCAGGTGCATCTTCCGGGTACGCAGATCGTAGGTGCCGGCGAATTCCGACGCGCGGCCGATCGGCCAGGTCACCGGGCAGGTGTCCAGCGCCAGGGTGGAGGCGACCTCATCCAGCAATTCGATCGGGTCGCGGGCCTCGCGGTCCATCTTGTTGATGAAAGTGATGATCGGGATATCGCGCAGGCGGCAGATTTCGAACAGTTTGCGGGTCCGAGCCTCAATGCCTTTCGCGGCGTCGATGACCATCACGGCGGCATCCACCGCCGTCAGCGTGCGATAGGTATCTTCCGAGAAGTCCTCGTGGCCCGGCGTGTCCAGCAGGTTGAACACACAGCCGGAATACTCGAACGTCATCACTGAAGTGACGACGGAAATGCCGCGGTCGCGCTCGATTCCCATCCAGTCGGAGCGCGTGCGACGCCGTTCGCCCTTGGCGCGGACGTTGCCGGCGAGTTGGATCGCCCCGCCGGCGCGCAGCAGGTGTTCGGTCAGCGTGGTTTTGCCGGCGTCGGGGTGGGAGATGATGGCAAAGGTGCGGCGGCGGGCAATTTCGGTGGAGGTATCGGTCATTCAAGGGCTTTCGTCGCGTCGGGGCTTTTATCAGGTTGGGGCGCTGTATAGGGCATGACGGCGCCGGGCGGAACGCCGACTTGCGATCATCGGCGGCGCCGGCACGTCTCCTCCCTGTTGTCGCGAGGAGCGAAGCGACGGGTGGGCGTCCGATCTGTCATCCTCGGCGGTCGCCCACCGCCCGCCGGTATTAACGCGCAACGACAACGGGCAGCGGTTCCGCTCCGTCCCGTCTGCGTCTATGAGGGGACGCAATGACCCTACGCCCGCAAACCAAGTCTCGCCGCAAGCCGCCCGAACCGGCCCGGGTCATCATCGACCGAGTCGGGTCGGAGGGCGATGGTGTCGCGCGCCTGGAAGACGGCACGCCGTTGTATCTGCCGCTGACGCTGCCAGGCGAAACCGTGACCGCCCGCCCGCTGCAAACGCGCGGCGACGGTTGGCACGCCGTCGCGGACATCATCGCCGACCCCAGCGACGCGAGGGTAGAGCCGCCCTGTCGCCATTTTGGCCGCTGCGGTGGGTGCGTGCTGCAACATTGGCGTGACAGGGAATACCGGACCTGGAAAACCGGCATGCTGTCGTATGCGCTGAAACAGGCCGGCTTCACGCCACCCGATCCTCTGCCCTTCATCCAGGGGCTGCCCGGCGAACGCCGCCGCATCGACTTCGCCGTTCGGCGCACCGCCGGGCGCATTATCCTCGGCCTGCATGAACAGCGCTCCGCCGAGGTGGTCGATATCACCGATTGCCTGGTGCTGCATCCCGGTTTGATGGCGCTAATGGCGCCGTTGCGGGTGCTACTCCAGGGGTTGCGAGCGATTCAGCGGGAAGGATCGGTGGTCGTCAACCTGCTGGATTCCGGTCCCGACATGCTGCTGCGTACCGATGCGGCGTTGACGCTGGAGGACCGCATCGCGCTGACCGATTTCGCCAGCAAGCACGGTCTGCCCAGGGTGTCGCAGGTCGGTGTCAACGACACGCCGGAGACGATCGGCCTGCTGCGTCCGCCCACAACGTCAATGTCCGGGGTTTCGGTTCGGCCGCCCCCCGGCGTGTTCCTGCAAGCGACGGCCGAGGGGGAAAGGGCGATCATCGAGGCGGTTCTGGCTGGGATGCCGAAGAAGATCACCAGCAAGACCCGCGTCGCCGAACTGTATGCCGGTTGCGGCACGTTGACATTCGCGCTGGCCGGGGTGGTTCGGGTTGCTGCCTATGAGGGCGACACCGCGACGGTCACCGCACTGAAGCAGGCCGTCAACCAGGGTGGCGTGGCCGGCCGGATTGAGACGTTTCAGCGCGACCTCACGCGTCAGCCGTTGTCGG
>JAYUEJ010000677.1:0-3615 GCA_043739265.1 Rhodopila sp.
AACCCAAACGCCCCCGCCAGAGACCGCAACGATCCCTGGCCGGCGCGCGGAAAAGCACCCTCCAGCGTCTCGAACACCGTGCTCTCCCCATCCAGCAAATCCATCGCGTGCTGCGCGAAATAGCCCAACTTCACGCTCCCCCCCAGCGTCACCGACCCCGCATCCGGTTCGGTCGCGCCGACGACCAACCGAAGCAGCGTGGATTTTCCCGCGCCGTTCACCCCCAGCACGCAGCAGCGTTCCCGCCGTCGCACCAACAGATCCAGCCCCTCATAGATCACCCGACTACCATAGCGTTTCCCCACCCCCCGCAGATGCGCCACATCCTCACCCGACCGAGGCGCCGGGGCGAAATCGAACGCCACCGACTGGCGCCGCTTCGGCGGCTCCACCCGGTCGATCTTGTCCAGTTTCTTCACCCGGCTTTGCACCTGCGCCGCGTGGGACGCCCGCGCCTTGAACCGCTCAATGAACGCAATTTCCTTCGCCAGCATCGCCTGCTGCCGCTCAAACTGCGCCTGAAGCTGCTTCTCGTTCAGCGCCCGCTGCTGCTCGTAAAACTCATAATCACCGGAGAACGAAGTCAAACACCCGCCATCGATCTCAATCACCTTGTTGATGACGCGGTTCATGAATTCCCGGTCGTGCGAGGTCATCAGCAACGCCCCCTCATGCCCCGCCAAAAACCCCTCCAGCCAGATCAAACTCTCAATGTCGAGATGGTTGCTCGGTTCATCCAACAGCATAACGTCAGGCCGCATCAGCAGAATCCGCCCCAGCGCCACGCGCATTTTCCAGCCGCCGGACAGCGCGCCGACATCGCCGTCCATCATCTCCTGGCTAAATCCCAACCCGTCCAGCACCTCCCTGGCGCGCCCGTCCAGCGCGTAGCCGTCCAGTTCCTCAAACCGAGCCTGCACGTCGCCAAACCGTTCGATGATGGCATCAAGGTCGCCGGCCTGATCCGGGTCGGCCATCGCAGCTTCCAACAACGCCAGTTCCGCGGCGACCGCGCTGACCGGGCCGGCGCCGTCCATTACTTCGGCGACCGCGCTGCGGCCCGCCATCTCCCCCACGTCCTGGCTGAAAAAACCGATACTGACGCCGCGATCGACCAGAATCTGGCCCATGTCCGGTTCGTCCTGCCCGGTGATCATGCGGAACAGCGTGGTCTTGCCGGCGCCATTGGGGCCGACAAGACCGATCTTCTCGCCCTTCTGCAGCGCCGCCGAGGCCTCGATGAAGACCAGGCGCGTGCCGTTCTGCTTACTGATGGTGTCCAGGCGAATCATGAATCCTCGGGGGCGGTTGCGATGCGCTTATACCAACTCGCCGGGGTCGGGAACCGCTTCGGTTCAAAACGGGGCAGGTGGGTTTAAGGCAGGCCACCGGAGGGTGACCCGGGTCCGGTTACCATGAAGCCGCCTGTCTGTCCTGCGAGCGTTCAGCATTTCTGATTTTGGGCGAGCAAGCCATTATTCCCCTCGTCATCGACCGGCTCGACCGGGCGATCCCCGCGGATTCAGCCGGTTTTTGGGGTGCCCGGATCAAGTCCGAACATGACGCGGCAGAGAATTTTAGTATAGAACAGCCAAAAAATAGGCTCTTACGGCGTTATCTGTTGGCCCACGCCGAGACCTGGTGAACGCACGGTGCGGCGTGCCGTGGCGATGCCCAACAACGATCGCTCCGCCCTTGCATCGACCCGTAGCGTGACGGAAGAGGAAGCGGCTGGAGGATTCGGTGCCGCGGATGGAACAGTCATCAAGTGGACGCGGCGTTTCGCGGAGTAAATTCCAAAGGGAGTGTCAGATTTCCTGTGTATGAGGCGTTTTCAGTCCCACCCACCGCTGCGCCAATCCACCGCGATCGCCAATCCGAAATCACGGGCCGTCAGCTCCCCAAGGAGCCAGCCCAGCGACTCTCCGTGACGCTTCGTGGTCCTCCGGCTGCCTCCGTGAAAAAAATGCGGACAGAATGAACGAACGCGCGATTTGCACGCTCCCCATGCCCGGGACACCACGCGTGTCACCCCCCCAAAGAGGCGATCGCGCGGCACGTCATTGATAAAGTCTGATATAGACCAGGTAGCTCTGTAATGAAATCATGCATGAAACAACCGAAACCTGCCCATCTCGCGGGACACGCTCCGCCGGTCGTACGGCCGGGTTGGCAGGGCAATCGACTGAATGGACGAAATTCTGGCGGTACCGTCGTTACCTATGTGTCATGACATGGCCTGGCCCGGTCACTCACGCATTGCGATGCCGAACCAGGCAAAGTCATGGGGAGTCAGGCCAGGTGCGCCATGAAACTTAGAGTTAGCTCCGCCCGACCAACTTCACCCGATTGCCCTGCATCCAAAATCTGTTTTTGCCGACAACCTTGCTTTCGATGCGTCAGCGGTGGACGCTCGCCGTCGGCGCACCGTCATCGAAATGACGAACGGAGAGGTTCAGCAAATGACGGCCGCCCGCATGGATTCCGAATACGGCAATCCCAATGCGTTGATCGATGAGTAATAAGCCTGCTTCCCGCGGTGT
The DNA here is from genome assembly GCA_043739265.1 of Rhodopila sp. GTDB lineage: Bacteria > Pseudomonadota > Alphaproteobacteria > Acetobacterales > Acetobacteraceae > Rhodopila. Next base: position 2,544 of record JAYUEJ010000677.1, read on the forward strand.
TTTCTGAACGACGCTCGGATTTGGTCATCTCATACGCTTGCCTTTGACATCGGACGCATCGCAGCTTCCGGGACAAAGGCAGCAAGGCGCGACCCGGTATGATCGCCCCGCCCGTTCCAACCGCAACCGGTCATCAGGACAATCGGGTGCATCAACAAAGTTGCAACGCCAAGACGCCAAGAAGTGCTGATAACGGAGGATCTTGCCGGCCAAGGGGCCGGTTGAAGCCGGCCACGCCTCGGTGTTTAACGGTGAACGCGGTATCTTGGCGCTTCAACGTCCTGGTTCACCCGATCGCCCCGCGAGTTCACCCGACTGCCCTGAACCCGTCATCGATATCGCTTGCCAAATCCGCCCGATCCATGTAAGAACATATCACGAACTTCGGACGCCGATCACATGACCGACAACCCACTGGACAGCATGCATGGCTTCGACCGCGTCTCCATCCGCGCCGTGCTGGTCCGAGATGGCGAGGACCCCAGCGCGGCGCTGTTGGAAGCCGGCATCACCGACCCCATCGCAATCCCGGTGCTGGTGGGCGACGACCTCGACCCGACCGGCGGCATACTCGGTGATGGCATCACGCCCAACCTGACAGCCGTGCTGGAAACCGAGCGAGAGGACGATTTCGACTCTTCACCCGACACAGGGCCGACGCCACCCCGCCGCAGTGCCGAGGTAGCCAGGCCCGACGAAGCCGGCACCAGCATGCTTCCGCCGGCGTTCGGCATGCAGCCACTCGCACCGGTGCGCAGGACCACGTAGGCCGCCGGCAACGCGAGCCGCGGGGTCACGATAAACCCCGCTCGTCCGACCGCGCCGCCATCGGATGCCTTTAAACTCTCGCAGGAGGAGATCGAGAGACGCTACTACAAAGAGTCTTTTGGGGGCCTGCCTGTTACTCAAAGCCAACATAGTGCCATGCGGCAAGGCGTCGCCGGGTTTGCGGTCGCTGGCACCGTGGCGGGGGGCGTTATCGGTTTGATGACGGAGGGGGCAGAAGCAGGATCCGTCGGCGGGCCAGCGGGCGCGGTTGTGGGGGCAGCCATTGGCTTGGTAGTCGGAGTTG
>JAYUEJ010000678.1:0-3607 GCA_043739265.1 Rhodopila sp.
CCGAGATTGGTTTTCTCTGTCGCGGCTTATCCAAACAGGCCCTGTGTCGCGGCGCGGTCCGTGCTAAAGCGATTCGCACACGAAACGCGCCCTGACAGGAGGAACAACCGATGGCCGCCGACAACAAGCCGCACTCTGACCTGATGACCGACCGCAACCTTGCGCTGGAACTGGTGCGGGTGACGGAAGCCGCGGCACTCGCCGCGTCGCACTGGATCGGGCATGGCAAGAAGAACGAGGCCGATGGCGCGGCGGTGGAAGCCATGCGCAAGGCGTTCGACGCGGTGGCGATCGACGGCACCGTGGTGATCGGCGAGGGCGAGATGGACGAGGCGCCGATGCTGTTCATTGGCGAGAAAGTGGGTGCCGGCGGGCCGAAGATGGACATCGCCGTCGATCCGTTGGAGGGCACGACCCTGACCGCCAAGGCCGGCCCGAACGCGATGGCCACCCTGGCGCTGGCCGAGAACGGCAACTTCCTGCATGCCCCCGACATCTACATGGACAAGATCGCCGTGGGTGCTGGCCTGCCGCCCGGCGTGGTGAACCTGGACGACTCGGTGGCGAACAATCTTCGTAATTTGGCTCGGGCGAAGATGCGGGATGTGTCCGAACTGGTCGTCTGTATTCTGGATCGCGACCGGCACAAGGAGTTGATTGCTTATTGCCGCGAGGCGGGGGCACGCATCATGCTGATCAGCGATGGCGACGTGGCCGGGGTGATCGCCACAGCCATGCCGGATGCGGAGATCGACATCTATCTGGGGTCCGGCGGTGCGCCGGAGGGTGTGCTGGCCGCCGCCGCCTTGCGCTGCGTCGGCGGCCAGATGCAGGGCCGGTTGCTATACGAATCGGACGATCAGATCGAGCGGGTTCGGTCCATGGGTCATGCCGATCCGAAGCGGTGTTTCTCGGTGGAGGAAATGGCCAAGGGCGACGTGATGTTCGCCGCCACGGGCGTGACCGCTGGTGCCATGTTGCGCGGCGTGCGGCGGCGGCCGGGCGGTGCGACCACGCATTCGATCGTGATGCGAAGCCACTCCGGCACCGTACGGTTCATCGAGGCACACCATAACTTCGTGACGAAGACCTGGACGCCGACTTAGTGGGGCACTGTTTCTCCTGCGTCATGGCCGGCCTTGTGCTGGTCATCCGCGCAACGCCGGTTCGTGCGCCGATGGCCAGGACGGTCAGGACCAGGTTTGGCCGGTGCTGACCGCCGCCGAAACCGTCCTGGGCGTCACCAAAAGCCTGTCCGGCCGGCGTTGGCTGTGGCGCACCGGGGAGGATCGCATCGCCGCTGGCATTGCCCAGCGGCTTGACCTGCCGGAGATCGTCAGCCGCCTGCTGGCCGCCAGGGGGATCGGCATCGACGCCGCCGCCAACTTCCTGGAGCCGACGCTGCGGGTGCTGCTGCCGGACCCATCCTCCATGGCCGATATGGACGTGGCCGCGGACCGTCTTGCGGATGCCGTCCGGCGGGGGGAAACGGTGGCGGTCTATGGCGATTACGACGTGGACGGGGCGTGCAGCGCCGCGCTGATGGTTGGCTTCCTGCGGACCCTGGGATGCACCGTGCATCATCACGTCCCGGACCGCATCAAGGAAGGGTACGGTCCCAACGCACCCGCGCTGGAGGCGTTGGTCGCCCGTGGCGCCAGCCTGATCGTCTGCGTCGATTGCGGCACCGCCGCCGCGGACGCGCTGTCCGCCGTCGCCGGTCGGGCCGAGGTGATCGTGCTGGACCACCATAAGGCCGAGGGGACTCCCCCATTGATTCTGGCCACGGTGAACCCGAACCGGCTGGACGATATGTCCGGACTGGGCATGTTGTGCGCGGCGGGGGTGGCGTTCCTGACTGCCATCGCCACCGTGCGGGCGCTGCGCCGGCTGGGGTTTTTCACGCAGCGCGCCGAACCCGACCTGATGGGGCTGCTGGACCTGGTCGCGCTGGCCACCGTCTGCGATGTGATGCCGCTGGTCGGGGTCAACCGAGCGTTCGTATGCCAGGGATTGAAGGTGATGGCTCGGCGGTCGCGGGCGGGGATTGTCGCACTGCTGGAGGTCAGCCAGGCGCGGGAGAAACTGAACGCGGCCACCTGCGGCTATGCCCTGGGGCCGCGGATCAATGCCGGCGGGCGGATCAGCGAGGCCGATCTGGGCCTGCGCCTGCTGCTGACCGAGGACCGGATCGAGGCGCTGGCTCTGGCCGAAAAGCTGGAGGCGGTGAACCGCATGCGCCAGGACGTGGAGGCCGGCATCATGGACGCCGCGATGTTCGCCGCCGAAATACAGGTTTCGGCCGGACGGGCGGCGGTGCTGGTGACGGGGGAAGGGTGGCATCCCGGCGTGGTCGGCATCGTCGCCGGCCGGATCAAGGAACGCTTCAACCGCCCGGCCTGCGTGGCGGGGTTCACCGACGGGATTGGCAAGGGGTCCGGCCGGTCGGTGCCAGGAGTCGATCTTGGGTCGGCGATCATCGCGGCGCGGCAGGCTGGGTTGCTGGTCACCGGCGGCGGGCATGCGATGGCGGCTGGATTCTCTTTGCGGGCGGAGCGGTTGTCCGCGTTCCATGCGTTCCTGGAGGAGCGGTTGTCCGCTGCTTTGACGATGCCCAGCGCGGCCGATCTGATCGTCGAGGGGACGTTGGCGGTTTCCGGCGCAACGACCGAGGTCGCGCGGCATTTGGAACGTCTTGCCCCATTCGGGGCCGGGAATGAGGAGCCGACGCTGGTGCTGAACCGCGCCAGGGTGGTGCGGGCGGATCGGGTGGGGCGGGAGGCTGGCTCGATCAGGGCGTTCGTCGAAGGCGAGGGCGGCGCCGGGCGGCTGAAGGCGATGATGTTCCGGGCGAGGGAGGGTGCGTTGGCCGATGCGCTGTTGGCCCGGGCGGCGGGCGTGCCGCTGCATCTGGCGGGGCACCTGCGGGCCGAGGAATGGAACGGTTCGGTCAGCCCGACATTCATCATTTCGGACGCGGCGGTGGCGTGACCGTCGATTTCGACAACAACGCTGGACCGGTGAAGGCGGGGCTTGACCGGTGAAGGCGGGTCCGCTACCCAGCGTCGGCCGGACGGTTTCCGTCAACGGCACCGGCCTGTCCCGTTCGTCTAGAGGCCCAGGACACTGCCCTTTCACGGCGGCGACACGAGTTCGAATCTCGTACGGGACGCCAATTGGCACGTCGGTCTGTTGTCCGTTGAATTGATCATCCGAAAGGCGGCGCTTCGGAGACCGTTTCGCGGCATCCGGCGAGTCCAGGTTACGCTTGCGTTGTTGACCAGGATATCCCGCCGGCCGACAGCGGGCGGCCGCGCCAACCACAAGTAAAGATCGAAACGCGCCCGGTCATTCCGCGGCAGCCGTGCGGGACGGGATTTCGGTGCGGAAATGCGGCATCACCTCCCTGGCGAAGCGGCGCAGGTTTTGCCGTGAGGTGCCGCCGCCATTCAGCAGCAGATACGCCACGCCGCGGGATTGGAGCCGTTCGATTTTGCGGCAGATTTCGTCCGGCGTGCCGTATAGCGCACTTTCCTCGCTGGCTTCGCTTGTGTCGGAGAACGCCATGATGCTGGCGGTGTTGTTGCCGTCGGGCCGCTGGCTGATG
>JAYUEJ010000679.1:0-3604 GCA_043739265.1 Rhodopila sp.
CTGCCGAACGCCGGTTTAACCGGGAAAGGTCCACCAAAATGGCTCAGGAAACAGGAAAGCCCACCATGACCACGGCTTTTGGCCGTCCGGTCGAGGACAACCAGAACTCGCTGACCGCCGGCCCACGCGGCCCAATTCTGACACAGGATTATCATCTTACGGAGAAGATGGCCCACTTCAACCGGGAGCGGGTGCCGGAGCGCGTCGTGCACGCCAAGGGCTACGCGGCCTACGGTAGTTTTCGGGTGACACAGGACATCACACAATACACCTGCGCCAAGATTTTCGGCGCGGTCGGGAAGCAGACCGAAATGTTCGCCCGCTTCTCCACGGTGGGCGGCGAAAGCGGATCGGCCGACACCGCGCGCGATCCCCGCGGTTTCGCCATGAAGTTCTATACCGAAGACGGTAACTGGGACCTCGTGGGCAACAACACGCCGATCTTCTTCATTCGTGATCCGCTGAAGTTTTCCGATTTTATCCGCACCCAGAAGCGAGACCCCGGCACGCATCTAAAACCGCATTGGCGCCGGTGGGACTATTGGGGCCTGTCACCCGAGGCGATCCATCAGGTGATGTTCCTGTACAGCGATCGCGGCACGCCGATTTCGGCGCGGTTCATGAACGGCTACGGCAGCCACACCTACAGCCTGTGGAATGCCAGGAATGAGCGGTTCTGGGTCAAGTTCCATGTGAAAACACGGCAGGGCAACAAGACCTTCGAGGATGCCGCCGCCGCGAAAATGACGGGCGACGACCCCGACTTCTCGGCTCGGGATTTGCAGACCGCCATCAAGAAAGGCGACTTTCCGAAGTGGACCGTGTCCATTCAGGTGATGCCGGAGATCGAGGCCGAAACCTACAAGTGGAACCCGTTCGACCTTACGAAGGTCTGGCCGCACGGCGACTATCCGCTGATTGAGGTCGGCGAGATGGAACTGAACCGCAACCCGGAGAACTACTTCGCCGAGGTTGAGCAAGCGGCGTTCGAGCCTTCGAACATCGTGCCTGGCATCGGGTTCAGCCCGGACAAGGTGCTACAAAACCGCATTCTGTCGTATGGCGACGCGCATCGTTACCGCATCGGTATCAACTACGACCACATTCCGGTTAATCAGGCTAAGGCGGCAAGCGTCAAAACCTATCACCGCGACGGCAGCATGGTGACTGGCGACAACGGCGGCGGGTCGGTGGATTATGAGCCGAACTCGTTCGGTGGCCCGGTCGAAGACAGATCGATCATGGAACCGCCGGTTAAAATCGACGGCAACGGACAGCGGTACACGACCTATGCCAAGGACGACATGGATCTTTACGGCCAGCCAAGGATGTTCTGGGAAAAGGTGCTGGACGCAACCGGACGGGCTCATCTCGTCGAAAACATCGTCGGCAGTATGACCGAACCGGCGATGGGTATGGACGACGCCGCGAGGCGCCACGAGATCCAGCAGCGGATGCTGGCCCATTGGTACAAGGTCCATCCGGATTTTGGCGCGGCTGTCGAGAAGGGTATCGGTGGCCTTCAGAGACAGGCTGCCGCGGAATAGCAGTCCAAGCCCCTTTCTTCACGGAAGGGGGCTTTTCGCGCCGATTTGTCGCTGGCGGAAGCGGAACGACGAAGCATTCTCCTGAAACATAGGCATGCAAAAGATTTACTGAAATAACGGCGGTTGTTGTCGGACCAAACACGCACAAAATCACGGACGCCTGATGTCTTCAGACGCCCGGATGTCGTTACAAATTCGCCTGGAAATCGACGTAGCCGCGAACCTTCTTATAAATCTGCAACCGGTTGCGCTGGCTGTCGGCGATGATGATCTCATCCGTCTTCGGATTGAAATCGACCGCCGTCGGGAAGCACAGGCGCCATTGCGGTTCCATGTTCCGCACCCGGCGCAATGCTTTCATCATATCCGGGTTGGCATCGATACTCTGCTGGCCCCACTTGGACATCACCTGAGCATCGCCCAGCAGGTTGGTCAGCGGCCGTCCCTGCGCATCGAAAATACTGATCCGATGGTTGCCCCAGTCAGCGATGTAGATGTCACCATCGTTATCGACCGCGACGTCGGTGGGATGGTTCAGCAATCCGGCCCTGGGATACTCGGCCGGCGGCGTGGTGGAGATATGGGGTCCAAGATAGGTCACGGCAAACGCATCCGCGGCGGCCGGAACGATGCCGTATTCACCGATCTTCATCAGGAACTCACCCTCGGGCGACAACTTCTGGATGCGATGATTCTTCCAGTCCGCCACGTAGATGTTTCCAGCGGCATCGAGCGTGATGCCCCACGGCTGGTCGAATTCGCCGTCGCCAGTACCGCCCTTGCCGTATTTCGCCAGGAATTTGCCGTCGCCGGTAAACACCTGGATGCGATTATTGCCGCTATCGACAACAATCAGATTGTCGTTCTTGTCGCACGCCAATCCGGCGGGACGAAACAACTCCCCGTCGCCGCTGCCCGCCGAACCCCATTTGCGGATGAACGTGCCGTTGCCGTGAAACACCGAGATCGTATTCGTCCATTCATCCGATACATACACGGCGTTTTGGCTATCCACGGCCACGCCGAACGGCCAGGAGCATTGACCCTCGCCCTCACCCCAGGTGAAGAATTCAGCGAGCAGTTCCTCTTCGCCGGGGGCGCCCAGCTGCACCCGATTGACGCGTTGGCCGAAATTGTTCTCGTTGCCGCGGTTGGCGACGAAAATGTCGCCGTCATTTCCCAGGCACATCGTCTGCGGATAGTTGAACCCGGTTCCTGTCGCCGCGGCGCGCCCGACCGCATAGCTCCAGTCATAAGTCCGTCCGTTCGAAACCGTCGTAAGCGGCATGGCTTGCTCCCGTCACATCGTTTTGGTTCAGGCACGTCCCTGGCTCCCGCGGGGAACCGGGGTAAGGGCACCGCCTAGTGGAGGAAGTTCGGCTGCTCGTATGTACCGTTGACGATCGCGACTGGGTCCAGCTTCAGCCACTTCTCCAATATCGTCGAATAAATCCCCCGGAAATCCATGCTCGGATTCAAATCCCCCTGCACCAAGTGTTCCGCGGCAAGCGACGGATACTCACCGTAATGACCGCCCTTGACCCGGTCCCCCAGAACGAACGTCGCACCGGCGGCCCCGTGATCCGTTCCGGACCCATTATCGCGTACCCGACGGCCGAATTCTGAAAACATCAGCACAATCACATTTTCCGCCGCATCGTGCCGGCGAAGGTCGGTCATGAACGCGTCCAGTCCCTCCGACACGTCCGACCACAGCTTGGCATGCAGCGGGTTTTGCCCGGCGTGACTGTCAAAACTGCCATGATCGCAGTAGAAGATCCGCGTACCCAGTCCCGCCAGATGCACCTGGGCGATGCCGCGAAGCTTGCTGGCGATCGATGTATTTGGATAATGCACGTCCGAGTTATAAAGCGATGGTGCCACCTTCAGGATGTCGGCACCCTTCAGCGAATCCAGGCCGGTCGTGCCGAGGTAGTCCATCACCCCGCTGCCTTCGACCGGCTGATACATGCGGGAAAAACGTTCCAGAATCTGTTTGCGCTGCGCCGGCTCCTGGATGTTCGGCAGGAAGCCATAGTTTTCCAGCGCCCCCGCCA
>JAYUEJ010000680.1:0-3596 GCA_043739265.1 Rhodopila sp.
TCCGCCGCGACGAGGTGGTTCAACATGCCCCACCGATACGCGCGTTCGGCGTCCAGTTCCCCGGTATAGGCGAACTCCAGCGCCCGCCCGAGGCCGACCATTTTCGGCAGATAGTACGAACCGCCATTCTCGATGATCTGACCGGCGTTATGGTAGCCGATGAAACGGGTGCGTTCGCAACCAATGCGGATGTCGCAATGCAGCGCCATGTCCATGCCGGAGCCGACGGCCGGCCCGTTGATCATGGCGATGGTCGGTTTGCGGATCAGCGAGATTGCCCGGTGCAACTCTGTGAACCCATGCCAGAAATGCTGGCGGGTGCCTTCCAGTCCGGCATCCGGGCTGCGATTGCCGGGAAAGTTATCTCCCGTGATGTCCGCCGACGCGCTGGATCCCAGATTGGCACCGGAGCAGAAGCCCCGCCCCACGCCGGTCAGGATGATGACGCGCACATTGGGATCATCGTCGCCGGCCCGCATGTATTCGCCGACCTTGGCCACGGTGCCGTTTTCCTCGGCGGTGCCGACCAGGGCGTTCATCCGCTCCGGGCGGTTGAATTTGATCCAAAGAATGCCATTCGGCTCAGGCTCGTATAGCAGATGATCGACCAGTTTCGGTCCCATGGATGTTCCCTCCCGCCACGGTTGCACGACCGATGGCGCTTCGCCGGTCGCGGTGTTCGATGTGGACGCACGCAGCATAGGACGGCGCCGGCCGCATCGGCAAAGCCGCGTCCGCGTGCAACCGGACGCGTTCCGTGCCAGCCTCGGGTCCGGGACAACAGGAAACACACAATGGACGCGGGATTTCTGGGCGTCGGCAACATGGGGTCGCCCATGGCCGGCAAATTGCTGGACGGCGGACACGGGCTGACGGTGTTCGACATCAACGAGGCGGCGATGGCACCGCTGCTGTCGCGCCAGGCGCGGCGGGCGGCGTCGCCACGGGCGCTGGCGGATCAGTGCGAGATCGTTTTCGTCTCGCTGCCCACGCTGGCGGCGTTTCGCGCGGCGGTGCTGGGACCAGATGGCCTGTGCGAGGGCAAGGCAATGACGCTGTTGGTCAACACCTGCACCGTCGGCGTGCCGTTCCTGCGGGAGATCGAGGCGGCGTTGGGCGCCAGGGGCGTGACGATCGTGGATTGCCCGATTTCCGGCGGGCCGCCGGGGGCGCGGGCGGGCACGCTGTCGGTCATGGTCTCGGGCGATCCGGCGATGGTGGAACGGGTGTGGCCGATGATCTCGCTATGGGGCCGCACGCTGACCGTCGCGGGGGACAAACCCGGCGCCGCGCAGGTGTTGAAGTTGACCAATAATATCCTGGCGGCGGTGGCGCTGGCGGCGACGGCGGAGGCCTTCGTGATGGGCGCCAAAGGCGGGCTCGACCCTGAAGTGATGCTGAGTGCCATCAACGCCGGCAGCGGTCGCAACAGCGCCACCGAAAGCAAGTTTCCCGCGGCGGTGCTGACGCGCAGTTTCGACTTTGGCGCCGAGATGCACATTCTGATGAAGGACATCGACCTCGCCATCGCGCAGGGCGAGGACCTGGGGGTGCCGATGTGGGTGTGTCAGGCGGCGCGGCTGGTGTTCAAACACGCCATGCATCAGGGCGCGGCGAAGGAGGACCTGACGGCAATCGTCAAATACGTCGAACGCGATGCCGGGTTCGAGATACCGAAGACCCGGTGAAGGTTTGGGCGGCGTGAGAAAGGGCTGAGATCATGAGCGGCAGAACCTAAGTTAAATGGGAACGGTTCCGGTCTGGTTGGATCGGCATTTTGCATCGTATTCATGGGTCTGGGAGAGGTGATTTTGAAAATTCCCATGCATAATCGCCTTCGTGGCGCCGGCGTTTGATCGTTCCCCCGGCCGCGGTAATCCGGTGTCCGCATCCGTCACTTCAGCGCATTGCCCCGATAACGAACAACGAGGACAAGCAACTATCGGCTCCGATAAACCCCTGGTCCGCCATCGCCGGCTGACGCGGAAAGTCGCGGGATTTTCGCTCGCCGCCGTCCTGGTCGCGTGTGTGGCCTTGCTTTGGATGTACTCGCTCGACCTGTCGCGTCTGGCCGCGATCCGACTGCTCGATCGATCCGGACTGGGCCTCGCGGAGCTGACGGTCGATCGCATGGATCTATTCGGACTGCGAGCACACGACATTAGCCTCCACGGGGGTGCCATACGGGTCGCTGATATCAGCTTTGCCTATGACCCTCGCCGTTTAGTCTCTGGGGTCGTGGACCAGGCGGAGATCGCCGGGCTCCTGGTGACGATGGCCGCATCCGGCGATGGTATCACGGTCGGTGGCGCTCCGTTCCACTTTGCCACCGCGTCCGGAGCCGCGTCCCCGATCGGTGGACTCCGCATCAACGCGATCAGGATCGTCGAAGGGCATGTCAGATTCGACCAGCCAAGCGGACTGCCAGAGGCGACATTTTCGACTGATTTCGCGTTGTCTGGGACACATATCCAAAACGGCTCCGTCACGGTGGAGCTCACTGGGCCGGTCTTCGGTGCGACACAATCGATCCATATCGTCGCGCCTGAACTCTCACTGTCAGCGCCGGACGGCGGCGGATCGCGGCTGGTTTTCGGTAAGGTGACGATCAGCTCCAGGGACCTACCCTGGATGGTGGACGATTTCGCGGGCGAGATACTGTGGCGGGCCGATCAACTCCTGGCCACGGTCGGCTCCAGCCGTGTCAGTCATACGCACTCACCCCCGTCCGTCGTGCCGCTCCGACTTAACGGTGAAGCAACGATGACGGGATCGCAGACAGACTTCACGATGCATGTCGTCGGTGAGGCCCGCGGCACCAAGGGCAAGATCAGTGTGGAGGCGACAGGACGCCATGACCGCGCATTGGGTATCGGCGGTATAAGCGTCACGGTTCCACCGGTGATGTTCCAGGCGGATGGCGTGCAACCCGGCGATTTCTTTCCCGCCATCGGTCACGTTCTGCCCCGTTTGACGGGTTCGGTCGCTCTGTCGGGAGCCGTGAAGTGGCTCGGCGACACTGTGTCGCCCGCACTCATTCTGCGGCTGGCAGACGTCGCTTACGAACTGGAAGGCGCGCGGCTGAGCAAGATCAACGGGGACATCGCATTCACTGGACTTTGGCCTGTGGCGACGGCTCCTGGCCAGGTGCTGAACGGTATTGTCGAAGCCGGGGGCCTGGCGCCCAGCCATGCGACTCTGACCTTTCATCTGCTGCCGAAGCCGGCGTTGAGCGTGGAAAGCATGCGGATGGACTTTGCCGGCGGCCAGATCACCGCGTCGCCGTTTATCATCGACCCCACGCGGCCCGGTTTCGAAACGGTCATCGGTCTCCGGCAAATCGATCTCGGCGCGGTGTTAAGCCTGATCAGCGTCGATGGCCTCAGTGGGTCGGGTCACGTTGACGGAGCCATCCCGCTGGCGGTTTCCAGTGGGAAGGTCGTCATTCGCGAGGGCAAGCTCGCGGCGAGCGAACCTGGCGTGCTTCAGCTCCGGGGCGATGTGTTACCGAAGCAGATCGCCGACGCGGGCGAGTCGATGACTCTGGCGCTTCAGGCACTGGCGGACTTTCACTATGATACCCTGGCCATGACCCT
>JAYUEJ010000681.1:0-3593 GCA_043739265.1 Rhodopila sp.
CGGTCGGGGGAGAGTTCGGCGCTGGCATCGACGATCTGGACTTCAGCGTAGCCGCTTTTCAGGTAGAACCGGCGCAACAGCTCCTTGTCGTAGGCCAGCCGATCCGGTTCGTATTGATCCGAGGTGGACAAAAAGCGCCACCAACGGGATTCCCGGCTATTGATGACTTCCTGGAGCCGGTCCTGACTGAACGCCCTGTTGCCGGTGACCGAGATTTTGGTGATCAGCGTGGCGGACCCGTCATTGACCTGGAAGACGACATCGACGCGGTTCTGGTCCAGGCGGATGATCTTCGGCTCCACCGTGGCGTCGTAGTGGCCGCGCTTGCCGTAGAGACCCAGGATCTGCTGGCGGTCGGCTTCCGCCAGTGCCGGGGTGAAGACGGCACGGGCGCGCAACTGCATCGCCGGGCGCAACAGATCGTCGGTGACCTTATGGTTTCCCTCAAACGCGACGCGGTTGACGATCGGGTTTTCGACCACGCGCGCCACCAGGGAGTCGCCTACCCGGCCCAACTGGACGTCCTGGAACAGGCCGGTCGCGTAGAGCGTTTTCAGGCTGCGATCGATCCGGTCCGGATCGAACCGGTCGCCGGGCTGAACCAGCAGGTAGGAGCGGACGGTGCCTTCCTCGATCCGCTGATTGCCTTCGACCTTGATCGACTGGATGACGCCGCCGGTGGCGACCGGTGGCGCATGGATGGCAGCCCTACCCGGGACGGCCGCGCGTGGGGGCGTTCGGTTTTGAGCGGCGGCGGTTCCGATGGCCAGCAATGGCATCAGGCAGGCGGCGACAAGCCGCGCAGCACGGATCGTCAACAAAAGGCTGGTCCCCCCAACGGCACGTGCGGTGCAAAAAGAATCGGACATCGGCGGATCGCACGATGCGTACGGGGCGCACCATAGCGATGGGTTGGCGCCGATGCTAGTAGCCGGTTTCGGCGGCGGCCGATCTGGTGGTTTTTATGTAAGATTTTGATTTATATCATGGAATTTTCGCCTGTCCGGGGTCCACTGGCGGCTTGGGCGATATTGGGCGGGATGGTTGCCGCGACTCGGCGGTTCAGATCGGGGTGCCGGCGACTGGAAACGGCGCGGCGGCCGATGGTCGATGCGGCACCGTCGCTGGTGTCATTTTGCTGGCGCGTGGCGTTTGTCACGATGGCTTGGTTGGACGCTTTGGTTTTTGTTCCGGCGCGGCTCGGGCTGGCGATAGGACGGCGACACTCGGAGCGATTGTTGGTTTGCGGTTTGGCGTCTTGCCGTTCGCCGCCCGAGCGGATGCCAGGCTGAAGAGTTTTTTTGCACGGAGGACGCGGATTTTCGGACGGCCTTACATTGCGTTTATGGGCAACGTCTGGCGGGTTTCTCGGCTGATCCTTTTAACGCGGAGGTCGCAGAGGCGCAGAGATCGCAGAGACGAATTCCTATGCAGGTCTCTGGCCGAGGGAATTTTTCGGTTGCCTCCGCGCCATGTTGCATACCGAGGGCTTATGGTTTCGGTGATTTTTTTTGGCGGCAGGAGCCAGACATTACATCCCGGAATTTCTGCGTTTTGCGGACTCTGTATTGAACGCGGCGCCTCGGGCGGTACGGACGGCAGCAGTAAAATGGAAACCGCCACTACGGATGAGTTTGCTCCGTCTCGTTGCCGTGGCGGGCTCGGTAGGGTTGGGTTGGGCCATGGTGTTCGGCTGACGCAGTGTTTCTGGCCACGGTGAAAATGCTCTGTGCCGACGGTGCGCGGTTCCCGTCGGCCTTGAACTTGGCGGCGGGATTGGCCCCTTACTCGATCAGGCTGGCCCGATCAGGCTGGCGACCCAGCGGAACAGACCCAGATGGCTCAGGTCGTTCCAGGTGGCGAAGACGAACAGGCAGGCGAGAAACGCCATTCCGGCCTTGAATCCGTATTCCTGCGCCCGTTGCGGTAATGGGCGGCCGCGCAGCGCCTCGGCCAGATAGAACAACAGATGGCCGCCATCCAGGATCGGGTTCGGGAACAGGTTGATCAGGCCCAGGTTCACCGACAGCACGGCGATGAACGAAACCAGGCTGGCGATGCCGAGCTGGGCAACCTGACCGGACAACTGGGCGATGCGGAGCGGGCCACCGAGTTCCTCGGTGCCTCGGCCGCCGCCGATCATTTGCGCCAAACCCGTGAACGTTTCACGGGTAATCGCCCAGGTTTGCGTCACGCCGCCCAGCAGGGCAGCCGGGACACTGGTGTGCCGGTATTCGACGGCGCCGCCGCGAACGCCCAGCAGGCCAACCTGACGACCGCCGGATTCGCGCGAATCGGTGGTCACTTCGATCTGCCGGTCGGCCCCGTCCCGTTGGATGGTCATCGCGAGCGTTTGAGCGGGGTGGAGGGTGATGACGCGCTGCAGTTCCTCAAAGGTGGCGATCGGCGTGTTGGCGATGGCGACGACACGGTCGTTCACGATCAGCCCGGCGCGGGCGGCGGCGCTGTCGGGCAGCACGGCGCCGATAACCGGCAGCGCGACGGGGGTTCCGATGGCGATGAACAATGCGGCGAACAGCACCATCGCAAGCAGGAAATTGGCGACCGGCCCAGCCGCGACGATTATGGCGCGGGACAATACTGGCTTGTCATGGAAGGTCTGGCCGGGGACCCAGGCCGCGCGCACGTCGTCAGCCACGTCCTGCGGACGTTCTTGCCCATGCAGCTTGACGTAGCCACCGAGCGGGAGCCAGGCCAGCTTCCAAACCGTGCCGTGGCGATCGGTCCAGGAGGCGAGCGCGTGACCAAAACCGATCGAGAACGCTTCCACCCGGACGCCCCGCCAGCGGGCCGCGAGATAGTGTCCGAGTTCGTGGACAAACACGAGGACGCCGAGGACCACGACGAAAGCCGCCGCGCTGCGCATGAAATCCGGAATGAAAGTCAGCAAGTTCATGCCTTTCGGCTGGGTCGCGTTAAGCGTTTGAGAGGTTAAGCAGCATCGCTCTACCCCCGTTTCGGGTTCGGCGCGACCATCATCATGGACGCTACCATAAGACGCTCGGCACCGGCATCAGAGCTTCGGCATGGGCAATTGTTTTTGTGTGATGGCTCCGGCCACCACAACCGCTGTCCCAGGCGAGTCAGGGCCGGCCATGACATATTGGAGCAAATTCGTCCATCATCATGCGGCGTGCATCATGCGGCGTGTGCCTTTACGGCGTCGAGAGCAATCCGGCGCGCGCTCGCATCGAGAGCGATCACTTCATCAAGCGAGTCGGCCTTCGGTGTGCCGAGCTGTTGCAGGACCCGAGCGACGGTGTCGGCAATGTCGAGGAAGCCGATACGGCGTTGCAGGAAAGCCTCGACGGCGATTTCGTTGGCCGCATTCAGGATGGTGGGGGCGCCGCCTCCCGCTTGCAATGCCTCACGGGCGATGCGCAGCGCCGGAAAGCGAATAAGGTCGGGTTCGGCGAATTCCAGCCGGCTGACCGCGACGAGGTCCAGGCGGGGCGACACGGTCGCCATGCGGCGCGGCCAGGCCAGGGTATGGGCGATCGGAATGCGCATGTCGGGTGAGCCAAGCTGCGCCATGACCGACCCGTCGTGATAGTAAACCAGGCCGTGGATGA
>JAYUEJ010000682.1:0-3590 GCA_043739265.1 Rhodopila sp.
TTTCGACCAGCGTTCACCCCACAAATTCGTCGTTGCCTTGGCGCTATCGATGCCGGAGATCATTTCGACCAGCATTTTTACCCGATCGGTGATGCGGCCATGGACTTCGCCGATGCGGAATACCGTGTGGTTAACACCACCTTTCGGCACCAGGCGCCGCACTTCGCCGGCCGCATGCATATCGACCGAAATCGACGACGCGATGCAGCCGACCACCTTCCCCCAGCCGACCACGCCAGCGATGCGTTCCTCATTCAGGCAATTCTGGATCGACAGCACAAAGCCCGACGGCGCGAGATATTGCCGGATCATCATCGTCGCCCACTCAGTGTCGTAGGATTTCACGCACACCATGGCGATATCGATCGGGCGCTGCTTGGCGAGGCCCTGAGCTTCCGTCAAATGCATGATCGGCACCGCAACAGTCGCAGTTTCTTCGTCGGTCATGCCGGTCAGGCGCAGCCCGCGGGCGCGGATCGCCTCCACGTTCTCCGGCCACCAGTCGATGATCGTCACGTCGTGGCCCAGCCGATGCAGATGCCCGCCCACATAGCCGCCCACCGCGCCGCCGCCGACGATTGCTATTCTTGGACGCATGGCCCCGACTCCCCGAAGACTGATTTCTCCGCCAGACTAGTCCGCGAACACGGACGGGAGAAGACCATGGGCTGGACGGCGCGACGGCAGGCATTTCGGCACATCCTGGCAGGCACGGAATGCGTCCATCCCGGTTCGGTCTACGACCCGATCTCGGCGCGCATCGCCGAAAGCATTGGCTTCGAATGCGGCATGTTCGCCGGATCAGTCGCGAGTCTGACCGTACTGGGCACCCCAGATATCGTGATCCTGACGCTCACCGAATTCGCCCAGCAAATCCTGCGCATCACCCGCGCGGGTGAAATCCCGCTCCTGGTCGATGCCGATCACGGCTACGGTAATGCACTCAGCGTGATGCGCACGGTTGAAGAACTCGAAATCGCCGGGGTCGCGGCGATGACGATCGAGGACACCGCGCTGCCCACCCCGTTCGGCACCAGCAAACCCAGCCTGCTGTCACGCGACGAAGGCCTCGGCAAAATCCGCGCAGCACTGGCCGCCAGGCGCGATCCGGCAACGGTGATCGTCGGCCGCACCAGCGCGCTTGCCATCGCCGGCCTCGACGAGGCCATCGCCCGCGCCCAGGCCTATGCGGCGGCGGGGGCGGACGCGCTGTTCTTCACCGGGGTCGCGACCCCGGACCAACTGCGCACCCTGCATGCAGCAACTGACAAACCCATCATCGTCGGCGGCAGCGATGGCGACCTTGGCGGTAAAGCCAGCATGGCAGCACACGGCGTGCGGGTGGCGCTGCAGGGCCATCAGCCCTTCATGGCCGCAGTGCAGGCGACCTATGACACACTCCGTGCGCTCCGCGATGGCGTGGCGCCGAAGGCTTTAACCAATCAGCCGAGTGCGGCGATGATGAAGGCGTTGACATTAGACGGAGAATACGCCGCCGCGGCGAAGGCATTCCTCCAGGCAGGCTGACGGAAAAAGTCGCCAGATTTATCCACGAGTCGTTGATTTGGTGGTGCGATCCCAACGCTCCTGGCGCGAACGTTGGGATCCCACCAGTCGCAGCTTGTCCGACATATCCCAGTGTGCGCGGGTCCGTTCGCCGAGCGTAGGTCCGATACCGATTGGCAGGGGTGGGATGCGTTGTGACGAGGTTGCATGTTGCTTGGTTGATGTGTATGTTACATTTCGTAATAAAAGGGATGTTTTTGGTGTTATTTAGTGGTAAATTCAAGTTTGCCTTTCTTGGACTGGCGACGGCAGTTGGGCTTTGCGCCACGGTACCAGCGCAAGCCGCGCTTATCGTCAATGGCGACTTCGAAACAGGGTCGTTTTCATCAGATTGGACGACAACCGGCATCGTCGCCGTGCAGGCGACGCCCTATTTCGGTTTCGACGTAGGGTACGGTCATTATTTCGCCGTGTTCAACGCGGGGACCGACGCCACGCCCAACGGCGTGCTTTCCCAGACAATCTCCACCGTGGCAGGAACCAACTATGTGCTGGTTTTCGACTACGGTGCTGGTGGCGCCGGGCAGTCAATCACCGCGTCGGCCCTGACAGGCACGGGGCAAATCCTGGCGACGGAATCTGTTTTCCGGAACTCACCGGCGCTTCAGGCATTCACGTTGAACTTCGCGGCGACGTCGAGCATCACGACAATCAGATTTACCGATAATCCTGCAAACAACACCATTAACGCAGACGGCGGCATCGACAATGTTTCGGTGACGGCGAGCCCAGTTCCGGAGCCTGCGTCATTGGCGCTGCTGGGCTTGGCGGCCGCAGGGATTGTGACCGCCCGACGTCGGGGACGTCAGGCGGGTTGAACGCGTCACCCGTTTAATCTCCCCCCCCCCGGCGGTTCGGCTTGGATCCGCCGGGGTTCGTGGGGGGGGGAGCCACTGCTAAGACCAAAATATGCCCCGCCTTCGGTCTGCCAGACGCCGTGGCGGAATTGACATGCCCGCATTTTCGGGATTGGACAGTTCTTGTGTTTGTGACCAAAAAGAAGCAAAAAACGCTCTGATTTTCGCGCCGTTAGCCACCCCTCATCAAAGGGTAGTGTCCGCCAACGGCAACAATGATCAAAAAGTTTTTTGGTTCTTTTTGTTCACAAAAAGAGCTGCTTTTCCTGGAGTTTCGCGATGAGAACCTCACTTCCCGTGGCCGGCCGCCCCCCTGAAGCCCTCCTCGCCGATATGCGGGCGATGAAATCCGGCGACGCAGACTGGCAAGGCGGCAAGGTGCCGCTTTACGTGTTCAAGGCCGAGGACAGCGTCACCGAAATCGGCAAAGCGGCGTTTTTTGAGTATTTTTCGGAGAATGCGCTCGGCGCTGGGCGGGCGTTTCCGTCGGTCAAGCGGCTGGAGGACGAGGTTGTCGACATGGCGCTTGGCCTGTTCAACGCGCCGGACGGCGCGCGGGGCTTCATGTCCACCGGCGGCACGGAGAGCATTGTGCTGGCGGTGCAGGCGTGCCGGGACTGGTCGCGCAAGCAGCGCGGGAATGCGACGCATCGCGGGAATATTGTGGCGTCGGAGACCTTGCATCCGGCGTTCAACAAGGGCGCCAAGCTGATGGATCTGGAGGTCCGGCGGGCGCCGGTTGGGGCCGATTTGCGGATGGATCTGGCGGCGGTCGAGGCGTTGATTGATGACGACACCATCATGCTGGTCGGGTCGGCGCCGAATTTTCCGTATGGGATGATTGATCCGATCAGCGCGTTGGGGGAAATCGCAACGCGGCGCGGGGTTTGGCTGCATGTGGATGCGTGCGTTGGCGGGTATCTGGCGCCGTTTGTGCGAATGATCGGGCGGCCAGTGCCGGATTTCGATTTTATGGTGCCGGCGGTGAG
Organism: Rhodopila sp.; assembly: GCA_043739265.1. Lineage (GTDB taxonomy): Bacteria > Pseudomonadota > Alphaproteobacteria > Acetobacterales > Acetobacteraceae > Rhodopila. The sequence continues at coordinate 3,413 of JAYUEJ010000682.1, forward strand.
TTCGCTGTCGGCCGATTTGCACAAGTTTGGATTCTGCCCGAAGCCGGCATCCACGGTGTTTTATCGTGATGCGGACAAGGCGCAGCATCATATGTTCGACGCCGATGTTTGGCCGAACGGGCGGTTTGTGACATCGACCATTGTTGGCACGCGGCCGGCGGGCGGCGCGGCGGGCGCT
>JAYUEJ010000683.1:0-10788 GCA_043739265.1 Rhodopila sp.
GGTTCGGCGACAGGGGATCGAGGAGATCAAGATCATCGGCCTGCGACGCCGGATCGCCGAACGCATGCAGGAATCCAAACGGCGCATTCCGCATTATTCCTATGTTGAGGAACTTGACGTCACCACGCTGGAAGAACTCCGCGCCGACCTCAACGTTCGGCATGGGGCCAGTCGGCCACGACTGACGCTGCTGCCGTTTCTGGTGCGCGCGCTGGTGTGCGCCGTGCCGCGGTTTCCCCAGGTCAATGCGCTGTTCGATGACGAGGCCGGCATTCTACGGCGGCACGCGGCCCTGCATATCGGCATCGCCACCCAGACGCCGCAGGGATTGATGGTGCCGGTGGTGCGGCATGCCGAGGCGCTGGACCTCTGGCAGGTGGCGGCTGAAATCTCCCGCCTGGCGACGGCCACCCGCGACGGATCGGCGACCCGCGACGAACTCAGCGGTTCCACCATCACGATTACCAGTCTCGGGCCGATCGGCGGCATCGTGACCACACCGGTGATCAACCGTCCCGAGGTGGCGATCGTAGGCGTCAACCGCATCGTGGAGCGGCCGGTGGTGCGCGGCGGACAGATCGTCATCCGCAAGATGATGAACCTGTCGAGTTCGTTCGATCATCGCGTGGTGGACGGCTGGGACGCGGCACAGTTCGTGCAGGACCTGAAAGGGTTGCTCGAGCAGCCCGCACTGCTGTTCGTCGAGTAAGGAAGCGATGACGATGATCCGAACCAAGGTGCTTGTGGTGGGCGGCGGCCCGGGCGGCTACGTGGCGGCCATCCGAGCCGGGCAACTGGGGTTGGACACCGTGCTGGTGGAGGCCGCGCGGCTTGGCGGCACCTGTTTGAACACAGGCTGCATTCCGTCCAAGGCGCTGATCCACGCGGCCGGACAATTCGATGCCATGCGACAGGCTGTCGGCGGCGGCGCCCTTGGCATCACGTTGCGGGAACCCCCGTCGATCGATCTGAAGCAAACCGTGCTTTGGAAGCAGGGGCTCGTTGACCGGCTGAATGGCGGCGTCGGTGTCCTGCTGCGCAAGGCGAAGGTGCGCGTCGTGTCCGGCTGGGCGACATTTTCCGATGCCAAGACATGCACGGTGCGGACCAGCGACGGGGAGGAGGTCATTCGGGCGGACCACGTCATCCTGGCGACCGGCTCGGAACCTGCGTCCGTCCCCGGACTGGCGTTTGGCGGCCCCGTGATCTCGTCCACCGAGGCGCTGGCGCTGGACCGCGTGCCGGAACGGCTTCTGGTGGTCGGCGCGGGCTATATCGGCCTGGAGCTTGGCACGGCATTCCGGAAGCTGGGGTCGGCGGTTACGATTATCGAGGCACGCGAGCGGATCTTGCCAAACTGGGACGAACCGCTGACTGATCCGGTCAGGCGGTGGCTGGAGCGTGCCGGCGTGACTCTGCATCTGGGCGCGACTGTCGAGACGGTCGAGCGCAGCGACGATGCGGCCGTGGTTGTTGTGCGGACCGCTGACGGGGCTTCGCTTTCCGTAACGGCTGACCAGGTGCTCGTGACGGTCGGCCGAAAGCCTTCGACGCAGGGCTGGGGGCTGGAGGCGATGGCCATCGACAGGACCGGCCCGTTTGTCCGCGTCGATGAATGCTGCCGCACATCGATGCGGGACGTGTGGGCCATCGGTGACCTGGTTGGCGAGCCGATGCTCGCGCACAAGGCATCGGCGCAGGGCGAGATGGTGGCGGAACTGATCGGCGGTGCCCGACGGCGGTTCGATCCCGTTGCCATTCCGGCGGTGTGCTTTACCGACCCCGAGATCGTCAGTGTCGGCCTGAGCCCCGACGAGGCCGCGGCCGGTGGCGCCGACCTGATCGTTACTCAGTTTCCGTTCGCGGCCAATGGCCGAGCCTTAAGCATGGAGGCGGGGGGCGACGGCGGGTTCGTTCGGGTTATCGCCCGTGCCGACGATCACCGCGTGCTGGGCGTTCAGGCGGTCGGTGCCCATGTTTCGGAATTGGTCGGCGAGTTCACGTTGGCGCTAGAAATGGGGGCACGGCTGGAGGACGTAGCCGGGACGATCCACGCCCACCCAACTCTGACCGAGGCCTTCCATGAGGCCATCCTGAGAAGCCTCGGCCGCGCGATCCACATTTGACGATCCAATCGATTGGGCACGCGGCATTTGCTTAGGCGACGCCGAACAATAACCGCTTCAGGTCGATGCCGTTTGTCCATCGTCATGGCCGCCTTAGGCCGCCGTTGCGGGACTTTCGTGACCGTTCGCAGGCACTTCCCGACCGGCCAGACGCGAAAATTCCATCGCTGCGCGCAGATCCTCGCGCAGACCTGTTTGACCCGATCCTTTGGACCCAAGGTTCCAGGGTTGCTTGCTCATCCCCGTCTCAAAAGCCGCATCGTGAGAATCTATCTCATTTTCTGACACATTCTCCGCAATCCTCGGGGCCACACGAGCCGCCGGCGCCTCGACCGGGACCGCTTTGGGCTCTGCTGGCTTCAGCGCTCCGGCGCCCGTATCCACCACCAGCAGCATAGACCGCTCGGCCACATGCCGAGCCAAGGCGTCCGCGTTCGCCGCGCCGTCGATCGCCTCCCGCTTCTGGCGCGCCGCCTGCACCCGGATCAGGCGCGCGTGCACGGACAGCGACGTCCGTAGCATCGATCCGGAGTGTGTGTTCAGCATTGGGCATTCAGCCGCATGACCAACCCGGTGTCGCCGGCGTGCTGACGGAGCAGCCGCAACATCTCCTCGGCCCGGGCGCGGGCGGCGATGCACTTGGCGGCGACCCACTTGGCGGCGAGATCGGCCTCATTCGGGTTGACCGGCAGCAGCGCCGCCATCTTGGCGATGGCGGCTTGGTTTCTGGCGCGCAGCGCTGCGGGCGTGTCATCAAGCGGCGGCGGCAACAGGCCGGTGAGGTTGTAAACGAGCTGGCGACACACGAGCGTGGAAAGACCGATGACCGGATACGAGGAGGATGAGGTTCTCATTCCTTGAACTGTAGATTAATATAGGAATTATGTCAAGGGTTGCTGCTGCTGCTGTTCCGGTCCGGGTGATCGGGTGACCATGGGTGGCACCCTGTTTTCCACACGGTATCGCCGGCCTAAGGGCCCATTCGGGCATAACCGCTTCAGGTCGATGCCGTTTCCCCATCGTCATGGCCCTACCCCGGCCTGGTCGGGACAGGGCCATGACGTAAAAATGGTGCACTGGTTGCCTCGCTTATTGTTGGACGTCGCCTTAGGAACATTCGTCATCTGGAATCCCTCGCCATCAGACTAATTTAGGGGGGCGCTCTTTCTTAACGACCTGTCCAATTTTCGGGGGTCACCTCAATTCTGAAGCACACCATCGTTGTTGCTGCGCTGCTCGGGGCCGTCCCGGTGCTGGCGCAGTCGGTTGGGCACCACGATCACGCCGCGCACCCGGGCGCGTCGGTGATGCCGTTCGATCTCGCCCGCAGCACGCATATCTTTGCGCCCACGGCCGATGGCGGCACGCAATCCGTCGTCTCCAAGGACGGCGACCAGGCACAGATCGCCTTGATTCGAGTTCACCTGCATGGGGAGGGCGAGGCGTTTGCCTGCGGGAATTTCACCGACCCGGCCACGATTCATGGAAAGGCCATGCCGGGGTTAGCAGAACTCCAAGCCGGTGCTTCCCGTATAAGCATACGGTTTGAAGATCTGTCCAACGGGGCTCGGCTTCATTTCACGACGCGCGATCCTGGCCTTGTCGTCGCACTCCACCGTTGGTTCGCAGCCCAAGCCCATGACCACGGTGGCGATGCTGTTTTGAACGAGTAACGGCATGCGCGCAGCCCGCGGTGCGATCGAGGCCGGCCTGCCGCCCTGCTTGAGCCGTGGCGACGATACTGTCCTTGACGGATTGGAAAACTTAATGGGCCTGACTAAATATTTCTGCTACGAGCCGCAAAGTAGCGCTTTGCGACCCGTGCAATCGGGCTGCTGGGTCTTAATGGGGGCACCGGTAGCTGTGCTTTCCCGAGCACTCAATGTCTATGTTAACGGCGACCGGATGCCGAAGGCGGCGGTTTCTCAGTGGCCCTTCGTGGCCCTTCGCGGCCCTCGCGCTGTCTCCGTGCAAAAAATTCCCGGCCTGACACCCACTCTACAGAAAAACGGCAACACGCCGGGCAGCAATACGACCACTTGCCGGTTGCCCCAAATCCCGCACCCCAAATCGATCCCCCCAAATCCCGCGCAATATCTGGGTATCTCCTTGGTTCTTTTATTGAGCATTAGAGCGTTTTCATGATGACTGGACTCTTGTCCTGAGCCGCCACCTCCGTCATGGCGCGGCGGGTTCGGGCCACCTGGCGCGGCACAGGATGGACCAGGTGGCCTGGAAACGTCGCGCCATGGGGTTGCAAGGAGGACTTGCGGTTTCCAGTCAGCGTAAAAATGCTCCAATCAGCGGCGCCGAATGGGACAGTGGGAGCAACAGCGGACTGATTTCAATAATACACTGAACGGGGTCACGCCGCGGACCAACCCGCATTCTGGCCAATCCGAACCGCGCCCATACATTTATGACACCAATCATTGCGTCAATGGGTTAGGTCAGCATCTGGATAATGCCGGCACCGGCTGGCCGCCAGGGTGGACCAAAATGCAGTAGCACGGCTCATGGAGGGCAGGGCTGTCCAATAACGCGCAATGCGGCTGCCCCGGGTGACGGGCTTCAGCAAGCGCTGCCGTGCCATCCCCGTCCTCGCTGCATTGCAACCTTATACCTTGCAAAGCCACCGCCCGTCCCTTAAATGGGCGGTTCCCCTTCATCCTATCCGGGAGTCTGAGCGCATGGCGCGCGTAACCGTCGAAGACTGCGTTCAACGAGTCCCCAACCGCTTCGAGCTCGTTTTGCTCGCGGCCCAGCGCGCCCGCAACATCAGTCGTGGCGAGGAACTGACCATCGATCGTGACAACGACAAGAACCCCGTCGTCGCGCTGCGCGAGATCGCCGATGAGACGATCGAGTTGCCCCGCATCGAACAGGACCTGATCAAGTCGCTGTCCCGGTCGCCTGAACCAGAGCCGGCCGACGAAGAGGTGCTCGACCTCATCCCGACCGACCAGAACATTTTCGGCCTGCAAGATGTCGCGGCCGAGGAAGAGGCTGCCGGCTTGCCGGCCGAAACCGCCGAGGACCTGTCACCGGAAGATCTGGAAGCAGCGATCGAAGCGGAACTCGGCGGCCGAGCGTCCCGGTAACCGCCGATGAAAGACGGGGGCTTCGGCGGCGAGATGAACCGGTCCGCGCCGACCCCCGCCCGTTTGGATACCGCCCGTCCGGGTTCTGCTCGTCCGGCTTCCCCTCGCCACGCGCCAGCCCGAAGTGCCGCGATAGCGATCGGCCAGCCAGCCGACCTCACTGAACTGCCGAAACCGCCCGGACCGGGCGTCATTGCCCAGTGCGAGCTGACGCGCAAAATCCTGCAATACGATCCCAAGGCGGATACCGGGCTGATCGACGCGGCCTATGATTTGGCCGAGAAAGCCCACGCTACGCAGCGCCGCGAGAACGGCGACCCCTACTTCAGCCATCCCGTCGCGGTCGCCGATATCCTGGCCGGATACCGGCTGGACGTCGCCTCGATCGCTACGGCGCTGCTGCACGATGTCGTCGAGGACACGTCGTTCAAGCTGCAGGAGCTCGAAAGCCGCTTCGGCAAGGAAATCGCCGGTCTGGTCGATGGCGTCACCAAGCTGACGCGGCTGGAACTGCAATCGGACCGCACCAAGCAGGCGGAGAATTTCCGCAAACTGGTTCTGGCCATGAGCCGGGATATCCGCGTGCTGCTGGTCAAGCTGGCAGACCGGCTGCACAACATGCGAACCCTGCATTTTGTCCGCGATCCGGAACGGCGTAAGCGCACCGCGCGCGAAACGATGGAAATCTATGCGCCGCTGGCCGAACGGATCGGCATGGACGCGGTCAAGACCGAACTCCAGACGCTGTCGTTCATGCAGCTTGAACCCGAAGCCTACGACACGATCATGGCTCGGCTGAACTTTCTGCGCGGGCAGGGGGCCGATGTCATCGACGATGTCCGCCGCGAACTGATCGCGGTTTGCCGGGAAGCCGGGGTCGAACCGATCGAGATCATGGGACGCGAAAAGTCGCCGTTCTCGATCTGGGAGAAAATGCATCGGCGGAACGTCGCGTTCGAGCAGCTATCCGACATCATGGCGTTCCGCATCGTCGTAGAGACCAAGGCGGATTGCTACGCCGGGCTTGGTGCGGTGCATTCGGCCTATCCGGTGATCGCCGGGCGGTTCAAGGACTACATCTCGACACCGAAATCGAACGGCTATCAGTCGGTGCATACCGGCGTGACGCTGCGCCAGCCGCGCAACCAGAAGATCGAGGTGCAGTTTCGCACCGCCGAAATGAACGACGTGGCCGAGAACGGGGTTGCCTCCCACTGGGTCTATAAGGCGCCGGACAAGAAGGTTGACGGCACCGACGTGCAGCGCTTCCGCTGGGTGCAGGATCTGCTGGAAATCCTGGACGATTCGTCGGCGCCGGACGATTTTCTGGAAAACACCAAGCTGGAACTGTACGCCGATCAGGTGTTCTGCTTCACGCCGAAGGGGCAGTTGATCCAGTTGCCGCGCGGCGCGACCCCGGTCGATTTCGCCTACGCGGTGCACAGCCAGGTCGGCGATACCTGCGTCGGCGCCAAGGTGAACGGGCGGTTGATGCCGCTGCGCCACCATCTGGAAAACGGCGACCAGGTGGAGGTCATGACCGCCCGCGGCGGCACACCGTCACCTCAATGGGACCGTTTCGTCGTCACCGGTAAGGCGCGGGCCCGCATCCGCCGGTTCATCCATCAGGAGCAGCGCCAGCAAAGCCGCGATACCGGGCGGGTCGAGCTGACGAAAGCGTTCCGCCAGGCTGGCGTGGATGGGTCCGAGAAGGCCCTGGAGCCGGCCTTGAAGGCGCTGAAAATCGCCTCGGCGGATGAGCTGTATATCGCGGTTGGCAACGGCAATATCGTCGCCAAGGACGTTGTGACGGCAGCCTATCCGGAACTGCGTCAGGCCCCGCGCGCACCGCGGATGATCCCGCCGATGCTGCCGCGCGGAAAGGCGCCGAGCCGATTCGACCAAGACATGCCGGTGACCGGATTGGTGCCGGGCATGGCGTTTAGTTTCGCCGGCTGCTGTCATCCCGTGCCGGGCGATGAGATCGTCGGCATCGTCACCACCGGCAAGGGCGTCACGATCCACGGAAGGGAGTGTCAGACACTGACCGCGTTCGCCGCGACTCCGGAACGCTTCATTGATGTCGATTGGAACTACGAAGCCGTCGGCAAAAGCGGCAGTGCGTCGAAAGGCTTTGGCCACACCGCGCGGATTAGCGTGATCGCGGAAAATGAGCAGGGCGCGCTGGCCGATGTTTCCAACGCCATCGCCAAGCAGGAGGGCGCCATCGCCAACCTGAAGATCGTCAACCGGCAGCAAGATTTCATGGAGGTGCTGGTCGATGTCGATGTGCGCGATATTGGGCATCTGTCCAAGGTGATCGTCGGGCTGCGCGGATTGAAGGCGATCAAAACCGTCGAACGGGCGACCGGCGGATGAGGAAGCGGGCGAATCCTGCCCTGACCGTCATGGCCCTGACCGTCATGGCCAGGCCCGGCCTGCCCCGGTCATGAGTGCCCCGGTCATGAGTGCCCTCGTGATGCGTGCAATGGCCATGAGTGCCGCGGGACGGTGTGCGCATTCGGGTAAGCCATGATCCTCGGCATCGGCTCCGACATCTGCGACATCCGCCGTATCGAGAAGGCGATCCAGCGCCATGGCCCTCGCTTCCTCGAACGTGTGTTCACGGAAACCGAGCGGGATAAGGCCATGCGACGAACGGAGAAAATTCAGGCGGCCACCTTCGCCAAGCGTTTCGCGGCCAAGGAGGCGGCCGCCAAGGCGTTGGGGACCGGCTTCCGGCGGGGTGTCTTCTTCTCCGACCTCGGCGTGGTCAATTTGCCGGGCGGTCAGCCGACGCTGCGGATGGCCGGCGGGTCCGCCGAACGCCTGCTGGCCATCACGCCGGCGGGGATGACCGCCGTGGTGCATCTGACGATGACCGACGAGTATCCCTATGCCTACGCGCAGGTGATTATCTCCGCGATCCCGGCGGCGTAACGCGTTTCCTTGACAGGGTAGGGGGGCATGGGCTTGATCCGCCCGGGTCTCGCGACCCTGAGACCAATCCCGGCGCGTGTCGCCACATGATCATCTGAAGGTCCGTTGCCCACATGGCGACCACAAAGGCAAATCCCAGACGGCAATCCAGCGCCTGGGTCGAGAATATCAAGACCATCGTGTATGCCGGGCTGATCGCTATCGGCGTGCGGACCATTGCGTTCGAGCCGTTCAATATCCCATCGGGCAGCATGAAACCGACCCTGCTGGTGGGCGATTACCTGTTCGTGGCGAAATACAGCTACGGCTATTCCACCTATTCGTTGCCGTTCTCGCCGAACCTTTTCTCCGGCCGGATCTTCGGCTCGCTCCCCAAACGGGGCGACGTCGTGGTGTTCAAATATCCGCCCGACCCGTCGATCGATTACATCAAGCGCATCGTCGGATTGCCGGGAGACCGCATCCAGGTGCGCCAGGGGCAACTCTATATCAATGGCGAACTCTGCCCCCGTCAACCGGAGGGCGAGTATCTGGACAGCGGCGAAGGCATCAAGCTGATGCGCAAGCTGTATCAAGAGACACTCCCGAACGGCGTCAGGCACGACATACTAAAAGAGCGTGACGACGACCCGGTGAACAATACCCAGGAATACGTGGTTCCCCGTGACCGCCTCTTTGCCATGGGCGACAACCGGGACAATTCGCAAGACAGCCGCTTTATGAATGCCGTCGGTTTCGTGCCGGTGGATAACCTGGTCGGCCGCGCGGAAATCTTGTTCTTCTCGATCGACGCCGCCTATCCCTGGTGGGAGTTCTGGCAATGGCCGTTCGAAATTCGCTGGAGCCGGTTGCTCAAATTCGTGCATTGAACTTGAGCGATTCGTTCGAAGCCATCCTGGGTCATGATTTCAGGCGCCCCGATCTGCTGCGGGAGGCGCTGACCCATCGATCGGCTGCGCAAGGTGTCGGTGGGCGGGGGCGTGGACGCCCCTCAAACGAACGGCTGGAGTTCATTGGCGACAGGGTGCTGGGGCTGACCATGGCCGAGTGGCTTGCCGAACGGTTCCCGCGGGAGCAGGAAGGTGAACTCGGCCGGCGACTGGCTTATCTGGTCTCCCAACCGGTGTTGGCCGGCGTGGCCGAGGTCGTGGGTCTCGCGGCCGCGCTGTCGGTTTCGCCGGGAGAGGCCAAGGCCGGTGTGGCGAAGCGGGCGACCGTGCTGGCTGACGCGCTGGAGGCGGCGCTGGGCGCGTTGTATCTGGATGGCGGGCTGGAGGTGGCGCGGGATTTCGTGCGGCGCGCCTGGAACGATGCGATGATCGAGCAAGCCGAACCGCCCAAGGATGCGAAGACGTCGTTGCAGGAATGGGCTCAGAAAAGGGGTAAGGATCTGCCTATTTATGAAGTGACCGACCGATCGGGTCCGCCGCACGCGCCGGCTTTCACTGTCACGGTGACGGTCGGCGCGGCGGACGCCACTGGGATCGCCGGCAACAAGCGGGGTGCCGAACAGCTTGCGGCGGAAGCGTTGCTCGCGCGGTTATCGCCATGAGTACGCCGCCGCCGTCCCGATGCGGCTTTGTCGCCATTGTCGGTGCCCCGAACGCGGGGAAATCGACGCTAATGAACCGGTTGACCGGCGCGAAGTTGTCGATTGTCTCGCCCAAAGCCCAAACCACCCGCTTCCGGGTGCTGGGTATCCTGATGCGGGCCGAATCGCAGGTGCTGCTGGTCGATACGCCCGGCATCTTCAAGCCCAAACGCAAGTTGGACCGTGCCATGGTCGCCGCCGCCTGGTCCGGCGCCGCCGACGCCGACGTGGCGATGCTGATGGTCGATGCCAAGTCCGGCCTGCGTGAGGACGTGCGCGAGATCGCGGCACAACTGGGCAAATCCGGTCGGCGCTGCTGGCTGGTGCTGAACAAGACCGACCTGGTGACTCCTGCCTCACTACTGCCGTTGATCGCGTCTCTGAGCGCTTTGGCGTCGTTCGAGGAAACGTTCATGGTCAGTGCGCAAACCGGCGACGGCATGCGCCGTCTGGCCGATGCGCTGGCCGAAGTCGTGCCGGAAGGGCCCTGGCTGTATCCCGAGGACGATCTGACCGATCTACCCGACCGGCTGCTGGCGGCCGAGACGGTGCGCGAGCAGATATTCATGCAGACACATGAGGAAGTGCCCTACGGCGCGACCGTCGAAACCGAGTCCTTCAAGGACCACAAGAACGGTTCGGTGCGCATCGAGGTTACGATCTACGTCGCCCGATCCGGCCATAAGGCGATCCTGATCGGCGACAAAGGCAGCAAGATCAAGGCGATCGGCGCCAAAGCCCGGCAAGATCTGATCGGCTTGCTGGACCGGCCGGTGCATCTGTTCCTGAACGTCAAGGAACGCAAGGGCTGGGATGAAGAGGGCGCCCGCCTGCGCGCGATCGGGCTGGAGGATCCAGGTAAGGGCTAAACCCATCTGTCATTCCAGGCGCAGCGAAGCAATCTCGTGAAGCGTGCGCCAGCGGGGGATTGCCACCCCGCCCGCCCAATGACAAACCGGCTTATATGGAATGGGACGCCCCCGCGATCATCCTGGATACCCGCCCGTATGGCGAAGGCGATGCGGTGGCC
>JAYUEJ010000684.1:0-10776 GCA_043739265.1 Rhodopila sp.
CGTCACGAGGATGGCTTGCCATAACGCTCCAACATCGCCGATCCGATCTGCGACGAAGACGGCCAGTGCCCTCTCCGCGTCCCCGCATGGGTCTCATACTCATCCAGCCGCCCGGGATCAGGCTGGACAACCTTCCCATCTTTCAGGAACAGCAACCCGACCTTGTCCGTCGGCATCCGCGCCACGAATTCCTCTGCCTTATTCAACGCACTCTTAAGCTCCCTCATAACGCCAACCGGATCAACCGGCGGATCACTCGCCACACGCTCAAAATCACTCGCCGTATAGCGCGCGAGACGGCGGATTTCATTGATCAGCCCTTCGGGTGTGAACCCCAGCGCTTTCTCTGCCGCGGCCCAGACAACCGCCCCGACGGGAAGGATGTCCCGATGGATCATGACCAGATCGACAATATCCCTGGGCTCCCGCCGCCCGGCCGCCGCCATCGCCTTGTTCGTCGCCAAATCCACCGGATGCAGAACATAACCAAAGACTTCGTCGCGCTGCGTCGGAAAGAAACGAAAATCGCTGTCCAAGACCCATTCAAGCCGTGTGCTTTCCCCGTCACATGAGACGATCGCCTGATAGAATGTCGGCTGGCGCCGCTGCCAGTCCACCTTAAAATCAGCGGCCTTCAACGTGGCCGCGTCCTCCTCGCCCGCGCGCGCGACACGATCCTCGCGATCGTGGAAAATATCGATATCGGCCGACATGCGTGGGCCGCCGCGAGCCAGATAAGCGCTTCCGGCCACGTAGCTTTCCGGATCGCGATGCGCAGCAATCAACTGCAAAATATCGGACTGGAGCTTACTCAGCGGCACGGCACAGGCTTTCGATCCTTTCAGCAAGCCGGCGCGAGTCCATGTTACCGTTAACACGCAAGCTCTGGGTGATCGCAAGCGCGGCACCCGGCGTCGGGTTCGGCACCGGCCGGCTGCTCCAAAGCGCAATCGGCCCGAACTCGGCGAAGGCTTGCCGATAGAGCCGTGCGATCTCGTCCAGGCGCTCCTGTTCATCCATGTTTTGTTCTAATACTGCACGAGCGTCAGGGTCAAGACAAAGAACCGCCACAATGCACCGCCTCCTCACCCAAAAAGCCGATATCACCATCCTGGCCGTGGACGCCGGGCGTTTCTTGCTCAGGTTCAAACGTTGGAGCAGGTCATCTTCGCCTGTTTTGGCGCGGACGTACTTGACGCGTTCAAGGACGCGATCATCGCGCTTCGATCAGCGGTTCGCCAGCCTCGATCAGTGCCACGATCTCCGGCAATTTGGACATGAACCATGCCAGTGCCGTCTGCCGGACGGCACGTTGGAGATGCATACCGGCCTGATCCAGGCGCCCGCGGTGGACGAAATGGTCTGGGCGGAAAAAGGCACCGACGCATTCATGAACGACCGCCGCCTGCGCGTCTCCGCTCGGCGTGAGATGTCCGATTCCGTGTTCGCCACGGGGATTCCGTTCGCTGCGATGTCGATTGGGCGCCGCTCGGCGTTCGCGCAGACGTTGGCGGCGCTGATGCCTCAGGTGGCGGACGTGCGGCGGTTTGGGGCGACGGGTACTATCGTGGCCGGGAAACCGCATTTGCAGGCAAAGTTGCGGACGGCTGTGACCGATTGTATGCAGCCAGGGGGGTTAACGCCGCTGCCGCGGGCGCCGATCCAGCAATTGGCGAAGGCCGCGTTCATGCAAACGGTGCAAAACCTGATCCTGGCGGGCGGCACCGCAACCGGCAAAACCCACCGGGCCGACGCTCTGGGTGCGACTGCGATCCAGCAGGGTGAACGCGTCCATGTCTGTACCGCGGGCGCCAATGTGCACTACCCAAGGAGTGCCGCGTCGCCAGACGCATCGCGATCGCCGGCACAGAGACTTTGACCCCTGGCAAATGTTGGAAAAATGAACATCCTGTCGATCCAGTCCTGGGTTTCCTACGGCCACGTCGGCAACACCAGCGCGGTGTTCCCGCTACAAAGGCTCGGTGCCGAGGTCTGGGCGATCAACACCGTGCAATTCTCCAACCACACCGGCTACGGCGACTGGAAAGGCACGGTCTATTCGGGCCAATCAGTGCGCGATCTGGTGGACGGCATCGCCGCGCGGGACGCATTTAGCCGATGCGATGCGGTGTTGTCGGGCTATGTCGGCGGAGCCGATATCGGCGATGCGATCCTGCATGCCGTGGCGACCGTCCGGCGCGCCAACCCGGCAGCGCTGTATTGTTGCGATCCGGTCATCGGCGACACCGACACCGGCGTCTATGTGCGTCCGGGGATCGAGGACTTCCTGCGTCAACAAGCCCTGCCCGCCGCCGACATCGCCACGCCGAATTGCTTCGAGATCGAACGCCTGACCGGCCTGGATTGCTCCACGCTACACGGCGCCAAACAGGCGATACTGCGGCTGCGGTCGATGCTGCGGGCCGGCGGTCCGGCCTGCGTGCTGCTGACCAGCCTGCAAACCGAAAGCACGCCGGACGGCCATATCGATATGATGACGTTCGACGGCGGGGCGTTTCATGTCCTCCGCACGCCCAGGCTTGGCGTCACGGTCAACGGCGCGGGCGATGCGATCGCGGCTTTGTTCCTCTTCCACAGGCTGCGCACCGGCAGCGCGGTGGCGGCGCTGGAGGCCGCCGGGTCCTCGGTTTACGGCGTGCTGCGCCGGACGGAACAGGCAGGATCGCGAGAAATCCTGACCGTCGCGGCACAGGATGAGTTCGTAGCGCCAACCCGGGTTTTCACCGCATGCGTGGTGTGATCAAACCCCCGCCAAAAACGCCATCGCCGCCTCCACCCCACCGCGTCCATGCGGCACGCCGTCGATCCGCAACGCCATCTCGATCGCCGACAACGCCCCCAGCAGCATCGGTTCGTTCAGGTCCCCAAGGTGCCCAATCCGGAAAATCGTGCCGCTCAGTTTGCCCAGTCCGCCGCCAAGCGAGACATTGAACCGCTCCCGAACCGTTTTGCGCAGGGCGTCGGCGTTGTAGCCCTCCGGCATCAGGATGGCGGTCACCGAATCCGAAAACCGCCCTGGCGTCACGCAAAACAGGTGTGGACCGTTGTTGCCAGCCCAGACCTGCACCGCCCGGCGAGTCGCTTCCGCCAGCCGCGTGTGACGGGCCGTGACGTTGTCGATGCCTTCTTCGTCCAACAGCCGGATCGACTCACGCAGGCCGTAAAAAATGTTGACCGGGATGGTGCCGATGAAGCTTTTCTGCGTGCGCTTCGCCATCAGCGTCCAATCGAAATAGAATCGATGCAGCTTCGCCGTCGCATGCGCGGCCATGGCTTTGTCGGAAACACCAGTAAAACTCAGGCCCGTAGGCAGCATCAGGCCCTTCTGGCTACCGCCCACGACGCAGTCGATCTTCCACTCATCCATGCGGAACTCAAGCGAACCGAGTGAGGAAATCGTATCCACCAGAAACAGCGCCGGATGGTCGGTGGCGTCGATCGCCGTTCGGATGTCCGGCAACGGCAGCATCAGCCCGGTGGCGGTTTCATTATGCACGACGCAGACCGCCTTGATCGCGTGCGCTGTGTCGGCCGCGAGCGCGCGCCGAACGTCAGCGATATCGACACCACGCCGCCAATCCGCCGCGACAACCTGCACCTCCAGCCCATGACCGCGGGCCATCGCGGCCCATTCGTCAGAGAAGTAGCCGGATTCCAGCACCAGGATCGTGTCACCGGGGGAAAACAGGTTGGTCAGGCTGGCTTCCCAGGCGCCGTGGCCGGACGCGTTGTACATGAACAGATGCTGTTCGGTGCGCAGGACTCGTTTCACCCCGGCGAAAGCGGCCTCGTAAACCTGGACGAACTCCGAATCGTTGAAGTCGATGCTGGGGCGGTCCATCGCCCGCAGGATGCTGTCGGGGATGTTGGTCGGCCCGGGGTTGGCGAAGAAGTGGCGGCCACGGGGTTTGGACAAAAGCGGCTGGGTCATGCAACGGTCCTGTTGGCGTTTGGTTAAGAGCCTTATAGAGCCAACCTCGCGATTGTGTCCCGAGCATCTGGTTCTCGATCTGGGCAGGATGCGGCCATATCCAGCCAATTCGGCAGGACAATCGCACTTGAAGTGTCGCCGATTTCGGACACTGCGACCACGCGGCCGGTGTCTTGGGTCGTGTGTTTGTCAGGCCGCATGTCAACCCAGACGCACGCTGATGAACGCGCTTCGACCGTTCTCCAATGGGATGCTGAGGCCGAATCACCGCCCCAACCTGCCTCTATCCGCGCCTCCTGCTGTCCGGGCCCGGCGTTGGCGCGGACACCAGCTTCATCCGCCTATCTGTCAAATCCACTCGTGTCGTTGGCTCTGCCCGAAACCGCCTTGATTTCATCCAGATGATCCAGGACGACCTGATGGCCCGCCGCGATCGCCCTCTCATGGGCGTTCCAGTCGAACAGCCCCATGTTTCCCACCTCGGGCCTGATTACCACGTCGCCGTCATGCCGTACCCGGTTCGCCGCCGTGTCGCTTCCAATAGTACCCACTCGCCACAACAGATCCAATATGGTCGGCAGTCCGTGTTCGCCGTCGGATCGCGCTTGCCCCTCAAGCGACGAACCGACGTCCACTGCAATCGCCGACGCCACGCCAAAATCCCGGATGGCGTCGGTCGGCATGTTGTTCAGGACGCCGCCGTCAACATAAACCGCATTCTGTTCCATCACCGGAGGACATATGCCGGGAACCGCGGATGTCGCTCGGAGCCAGGTTGCCAGCCGCCCCGTCCGATGGACCGCCGAGATACCCTCGGTCAGATTCGTCGAGACGCAAAACAGCGGTATCGGCGAATCCTCGACCGCGATTTCGCCAAACCAATGGCCGAGGGTCCGCGCAAAGGCTCGTTCGGAATATAACGCCGTGCGTGGCAGGGCGAAATCCGAAAATCGTCGGCTATTGAACGCCGCCGCGAGCGATCGAACCGTTGCCGCAAGGTCCCACTCCAGAGCGAACACAGCCGCGACAATGCCCCCGATGCTGGTGCCACCGACCGCGTCGATTTGAATGTCATGCAGTCTCAGGGCGTCAATAACGCCAACATGAGCCAGCGCCCTGGCCCCCCCGCCGGAAAGAACCAGCCCCAGACCGCGTCCCGCGATCAGGCGGCTTGCCCGTTCGATATCCCTGGAACAGCGAATGTGATGATGTCCACTCGGATTCACGGACTTCAGCCATGCGGTGGTGCGGGCCGGCACGATCGCCTCTTGCCAGAGCAGCATCAAAGCCAGCGGCGTGTGTTGCGGACCGTCTATACGCTCCGAACCAAGGGCCTGGCAGTCCGCGGGGTCGGTGTCACCCCTAACTACAAGCACGATACGGTCGCATTGCCGGAGGCAAAACCTGGTCCAGGCCGTCGGGCCGCACTCGGCCTGGAACAGCACAAAGTCGAAACATCGTTCGATCTCGGAAAACCACGCCGGAGTCTGCCCTGATGCCTGCTGTGCCGATACGATGGTAGCCGTACCAAATGCCTCCAAACTCACGGCGATCTTTTCAATGATCGGCCTCATGTCGATCGTGCTATCGGCCGGGACCAGGCAAAACGTGCGAAATCTGAACGGCGTCGGTGATCCGGGTCGAGCGTGTTGCAGCCGCCGTACGACGCCGGAACAGATTGCCAGCAAAACACCCGGGCAGCGCGCGGCGGCCGTCTCCAGATCCTGTTTCGATACGCGCAAAAGCTCGCTGTTCCGCAGCGCCCGGATGGTGGCCGTCCGCGCTTCGCCGGTAATAAGCCCGGTGCCCCCGATGACATCGCCGACACCGAACCGATCAAGGATAATGTCCTGACCGTTCACCGCTGGCCGGTCGGCAGCGAAGAGTCCGGTGACGACGATATAGACCGCCTCTGGTTGCTCGCCCTCCAGCATCAAGGGACTACCGCCAGGCACCGACATAAACGAGCAGATCGCGGTCAACGCCGTGATCGACATTGTATCCGCGAGCGGAAAGGCGCGACGCAGATGGTCGGCCCAGTCTTTAAGCGCCCAGTCGTTAAACGCCCAGTCGTTAAGCGCCGGGTCGTTAAGCGCCGGGTCGTTAGGCGCCCGGTCTTCAGGCGTCCAGCCCCCGCCCGTTGTCCGCTGGCCAGTAAGCGAAGGATAACGGGATAGCCAGCCGTCCGGGTAGTGCGCCATGTGCTTCAGACTATTCAACAGGCGAACGATCGAGTCCGGCATACGCCATCCTGCCTAATTGCGCATCGATAACGCAGCGGACCCGTCGCGATCATGCTGCCATCAGGAGTATGGGACACTCAGTGTGGCCGCTGTCGCAATAGTTCGTTATCAGGGAACGCATATCGGCCGATCCATGGTCAAAATACCGTGCCGGAGTCCCCACACGGTATTTTCCTTGCCGACCGGGAGGCTATGCCATCATGGCCGATTTCCCACGGCCGCACGATCGACCGCGCGCAGCCAGACGGCCGGCCTGATTGGGCGAGGTTTCCGGCGCGGTCGGCCAGGCCCCTCCCACCACAAGGCAATCGGGTCAGCCAGGACGTTGTAACGCCAGGTCGCCAAGAGAACCGCCAAGATACCGCAGGGCAATCGGGCGAATAAACACAGTTGAAACGCCAAGGTCCCCAAAGAGGGCTGATGAATGAGCATCGGGTTGCCCAAGGGACCGCATGAATCCAGCCACGCCTCGGTGTTCGGCGGTGAACTCGGTATCTTGGCGTTCTTGGCGTTTCAACCTCCTGGTTCACCTCAATGCGTTCTGCAGCATTTTCACAATGACTGGAAACCGCGCGTCGTCCTTTGAACGTCATGGCGCGACGGGTCCGAACCACCTGGCCCATCCGGTGCCGCGCCAGTTGGAGCTAACCCGCCGCGTCATGAACGAGGTGCGGCTCCGGGTATAAATCCAGTCATCGTAAAATGCTCTTTTTTCTTACAAGAACCCGCGAGTTATCCAGTCAATGCAAATGGTTTTCGGCAATCGGCACAGTCGTCGTATTGCTGTCCGGTGTCTTGCCGTTCGTCTATGGAGTGGGTGTCAGGCCACGAATTTTTTTATGCACGGAGACAGCGCGAGGGCCGCGAAGGACCACTGAGAAATCGCCGCCTCCAACGCCGTGCCGCCACCGGCGGCGGGATAAAATGCTTCCAGCAGCCCCGGACCGCTGCGCAAATCCCCCGCTGTGCAAATCCCCCGCTGTGCAAATCCCCCTCTGCGCCAATCCACCGCGATCGCCAGTCCCCAATCGCGGGCCGTCCGGTCCTGAGGAGCAAGCACCGCGAAGCTTGCTCCGTGGCGCTTCGTGGTCCTCCGGCTGCCTCCGTGATGAAAATGCGGACAGAATGAACGAACGCGCGATATGCACGCTCCCCCTGCCCGGGACACCACGCTTGTCACCCCGCCCAAGCGGCGATCGCGCTGCACGGCATTGATCAAGGCTGATATAGACCAGGTTTCTCTCCAATAAGTTCATTGCAGGCAACAACCGAAACCTGCCCATCCGGCGGGACGCCCTCCGCCGGTCGTCACGCACAGAACGGTGCGTCCTGCGAGAATCCCCTGGCCACCCGATGGCCCGGCGCGAAAATAGCAGATCGGCTTCGAACGCGAATCTGCCATACTGGCCTTCTTTGGAAAGTGAACCTCGATAGACCCCTGCATGCGATAAAGTCTCAAAATGGATCATCGCGCGGAGACGCCGTCCCGCCAAACCCCCGGAAGCTTCGTAGCCAGAAACCGCGCCAACGCCGCATTGACGGCGACCGGATTCTCCTGCGCCATCCAATGCCCGGACTGCACCACGACCTCGGTCAGATCGGAGCAATGGTCGCGCATGGGGTCAGCGAGCCGGGAGTCGATCGTCTCGCAAGTATAATCATACGCACCGTGCAAGAACAATACGGGCATGTCCAACCGCCCGTTGTTCTTGGCCTGCCGCGCGTAGGCAATGTTTCTGGTGTGGTTCATATACCAGGAGTCAGGCCCAAAGAACCCGTTGCGCTCCAGCGAGGCGACATAGGCGTTCAGATCGGTCTCGGTCAGTACCCCGGTATCCATCGGAACCGCCGGGGCGCGACCGGTGCCGCCGAACCAGCCGCCGTCGCGACGGACCAGCGCGGTGCGGGACGGTTGCCCTTTGCCGGCCGCACTGCCCTTGCGGAACAGCGCTTTCACCGTGTCGGGCACGCTCGCTTCGAACGCAGCATGGGCTTTGCCGAAATTTTCTTCGTAGAATAGTTGGTATTCCCACTGGCCCGCCGGGAATTCGGCGTCCGGATAGACCTTACGATCTACCAACGGGATCGTTATGGCCGGCGCGAAACCGCCGGGCAGATAGGGCACGCAAAGATTGCCGATGCCGAAGCAACGATCGGGATGGTGGCTGCCCAGGCTCCAGACCACCGGACTGCCCCAGTCGTGGCCGACCCAGACCGCCTTGTCGTGGCCGAGTGCATCCAGCAGTTCGATCATGTCGCGAACGCTGTGTTCCAGCGCGTAGTCCTCGTGCCGCGGATAAACGCCGGAGCGGCCATAGCCGCGCATATCGGGCGCGATGCAGCGAAAACCGAGTGCCGCGAAAACCGGGAGTTGGTGGCGCCAGCTTATCGATAGTTCGGGCCAGCCATGGACGAAGATCAGGGGGATCGCGTCATGCGCCCCACAGCTCAGATAAAAGGTCGTGTGGCGTTCGGTGCGTGCGACGTGTTCGGTAATTGGGAACATCCCGGGGCCCTCCTGGTCGTTCATCCTATCACGATGCGCCAGCCTGACCCAATATAACCGTCGTCAGGGCAAGGATCGGCATATCGAAGGAACCCAAACCCTGAACACGCGTTCTACCGCCGGTCCTGCAAGATGGAGCGATGACGATGGATGATGAACGGCCGGCAACCAAACGATACGACGGCCCGGCCGGCGGGTGGGGTTCGCTGAAGGGTATCGGGCAGGTCTTCGCGAGGGAAATGTCAACGCCCGCTATTCTTGAAACACTGGCCCGACAGAACAAAACCAAAGGCCACATGTGCACGTCGTGCGCCTGGGGAAAACCCGCCAAACCACACCTCTTCGAATTCTGTGAAAATGGCGCCAAGGCAACAATTTGGGAATTGACGAGGGACCGTTGCACACCCGCCTTCTTCGCCGAACATACCGTAACGGAACTGCGACAATGGCAGGACTATGACCTGGAGATGCAAGGCAGACTGACCCAGCCGCTGCGCTATGACGCTGCGACCGATAAATATGTCGCCTGCGCATGGGACGAAGCATTTTCCGCCATTGCCAAAAAATTGAATTCACTCGATCCCCGATCGGCCATTTTTTACGCATCAGGCAAAGCCGCGCTTGAAACGTCTTACCTTTATTCTCTCTTCGCACGCTTTTATGGGCACAACAACTTGCCAGACAGCTCGAACATGTGCCACGAAACCACCTCGGTCGCATTGAAAAAGGTAATCGGATCACCAGTCGGAACGTGTGTATTGGACGATTTCGACCAGTGCGACGCGATCTTCTATTTCGGCCAGAATCCTGGGTCCAACAGCCCACGATTCCTGCACCCCCTCCAGGATGCGGTCAAACGCGGCTGCAAGATCATTACCTTTAACCCGGTGCGGGAAAAAGGCCTCGAACATTTTGTCAATCCGCAGAACCCGATCGAGATGCTGACCGGACATGGCACCGCTTTGTCTCACATGTATCTACAGGTTCGCCCGGGCGGCGATATCGCCGCACTGATGGGCCTCTGCAAGCATGTCCTCGCCATCGATAAACAGCGACAGGCTCGGGGCGCGCCCGGCATCATCGACCGCGCGTTCATCGCCGAACACACACACGACTTCGACGCTTTTGCCAGCGCAGCCTATGCCGCCGAGTGGCGCGAAATCGAGCGCGTATCAGGCCTTAAGCAGACCGACCTGGAACAGGCGGCGGATGTTAATATCGAGGCCGAACGAACCATCGCCATCTACGGCATGGGTCTGACGCAGCACGTCCACGGCTCTCAAAGCATCGGAATGCTGGTCAATCTCATGCTATTGAAGGGCAATATCGGCCGCCCGGGAACCGGCATGTCGCCGGTACGGGGCCATTCCAACGTGCAGGGCCAAAGGACCGTCGGTATCTCGGAAAAGCCCGAACTCGTGCCGCTCGACAAGCTGGCGGCCCTGTTTGATTTCAATCCGCCGCGCCACACGGGTCGGACCACGGTCGATGCCTGCCAGGGCATTCTCGACGGATCGGTGCAGGCCTTCATAAGCCTGGGCGGGAATTTCGTGCGCGCGATCCCCGAGCGCGAGGCGATGGAGGCCGCGTGGAGCAACATGGCGCTGACTGTGTCTATTTCCATCAAGCTCAATCGCAGCCACCTCGTTCATGGCCGATCCGCTTACATCCTCCCGTGCCTGGCACGATCCGAACAGGACATGCAGTCCAGCGGTGCCCAAACTGTAACGATCGAAGATAGTTTCAGTCAAATCTATGGCTCGATCGGCAAACGTTCGCCCGCAAGCCCGCATCTCCTGTCTGAACTCGCGATCGTCGCCGGCATTGCCAAGGCAACCCTGCCGCCGCACCCGAAGTGGCAATGGGATCGATGGACCGCCGATTACAGCGTCGTGCGAGACCTGATCGCTGAAACCTATCCCGACCAGTTTCAAGATTTCAACGCACGAATGTTTCAACCCGGTGGGTTCTATCGCGGCAACAATGCGCGCGACCGTGTCTGGAAAACCGATAGCGGCAGGGCCGAATTCACCCAGCCGACCGTGATGTCAGCACTGGGTATCGGTGACGCGCCG
>JAYUEJ010000685.1:0-3578 GCA_043739265.1 Rhodopila sp.
GAATCCCGCTGGCGTTCGATCCAGCCGAGATCCAGGCAGCGGCAGGCCAGAGCGGCGCCCAGGCGGCCGGCGATGTGTGGTCGGCGCTCGCTCCAATCCAGGCAGGGGCGGCAGAAGACTCGTTTGCCGGCCACCGGTTCGGCGCCGAAGTCCGACAGGAAGGCGTGGCCGCGTTCGGTAACCTCCCCACCATCTTGTGATAGCGCCACATGGCCAGCTTCCGTAAGCGAGTCGGCCAGGGCAACGCCGAGCCGGCCGGCGAGATGGTCGTAGCAGGTGCGGGCGGTGCGAAGCGCCTCCCCGCCGCGCCACGCGATCGGCCGTCCAGGTTCGGGACCGGCGACCGCCATCACGCTTTCCAACATTTGCCCGACCAGCGGTGAGGCCAGCCGGAAATAGCGGTGGCGCCCCTGTTTCTCGACAGTCAACAGATTGGCGTCCGTCAGTCGCGCGAGGTGTCCGCTGGTGGTCTGTGGCGACACATGCGCCGCGAACGCCAGTTCCTTGGCCGTCAACGCGCGTCCGTCCATCAGCGCGGTCAGGATGTTGGCTCGGGCCGGGTCACCGAGAAGTGCTGCGACGGCGGCCATGCGGGTGATGTCGCTCATGGTTGAAGCATACGCCGGATCGATGGACCGCGCATCCTGGGACAATTCGGCCCCGGCCGAACTATCCGGGGACTGCGTTAACCTTTCGTCAACTTCCTGCGCATAGGATCGCCGCCGGAGGATCGACCATGCAGCCAATGCACATCCCAGCCGGAGCGACAATTTTCCGCACCGGTGCTATCAGCGAAGCGGTCTATGTGATCGAGGACGGCGAGGTCGCCATCACGGTCGCGGACGGGATCGAAGTCGCGCGGTTGCACGCTGGCGAATTGTTCGGCGAATCCGGTGTGCTGGAGGCGCGTCCCCGTTCCGCGACAGCAACGGCGATTTCAGCGACGACTCTGCTGGTGACGCCGGCCGAGACGTTCCTGCACGCATTCGGCATGGACAACGACCGCGCGCTGGCACTGGTAAAGCTGTTGTGCCGGCGCCTGCGCAGCACCAGCCTGCGCGCCGCCCATCCCGGCCAGCCAGCCGCGGTCGATGCCGCCATCCGCCTGCTGCCTGACGACCCGCGACTGGTAACGGAGTTTGGCATGGTGGCGGTCGATGTGCGGCATTTGCCGTTCCAGGTCGGCAACCGTTTTGGCGGGGAGACGGTGCCGATCGCATCAACCGCCGCGTGCTGTGTCCCGGCGAAGGGTATGATGGACCTGGCGGCGCCACACTTCGAAATCCTGCGCCGCGACGGCCGTTTGGGCATCCGCGACCTGGGCACCCGCAATGGCACCATCGTGAACGGAACCGCCATTACCCGAGCGTCGGTGAGCGGATTTGTTCCGTTGCGAACTGGCAACAATTCGGTGATCGCCGGTCCGCCGGATTCGCCGTTTCGTTTCCGGATACATTGTGCGGCGGTCTAGAGCCGATCGCGCAGACGACGGCGTCCCAGACTGCGAATTTCCGCATCGGGCGCCATTGCCCGGATCGCCGCCTGCAATTCCGCTCGTTTTTCGTGGATCGAGGCGATGACTGGTCCCATCGCCACGCCGACGTCCACCAGTACAGCTTCCGACAGTTGCAGACTGGCCTCGATCGTTTCCGGCACCGCGTCGGAGGCGCCGGTGCGATATAGATGCGCCGCGTGGGCGGCGTCGCGGGCACGCACGACGATCAGCAGGTCGGATCGTTCCGCCCTTGCACCTGCTACCAGGGCGTCGGCGGCGTCGGTGTTGTCCAACGTCACCACCAGGGCGCGCGCGGTGTCCAGGTGAACCCGCCGCAGCAGCGCGATCTGAGTCATGTCGCCGAAATACACCGGCTTGCCCTGCTTCCGCTGGCTCGCGACCCGGTTCGGATCGCTGTCGATCGCGACATACGGCACCTTGTGCGCGTCCAGCATCGACGCCACTGTCTGCCCGACCCGGCCGAACCCGGCGATGATCACACGGGCCGGTGCGTCGGAGTTTTCCGGCACCAGCAACGCGGCATCGACCGGTATTTTGCGCGGCTGGAACAGGTTACCGAGCTGCGATAGTAACGGAATAGTTGCCATAGTTGAGGCAGTAATGAACAAGACAATGCCGGCGGTCTCGGATGGCAGAAGATGCTGCCCGATCGCCACGGACACGATGACAAAGCCAAATTCGCCGCCGGGACCCAGCAGCAGGCCGGTCTGCAGGCCGGTCGCCCAGGGCAGGCCGAAGGCGCGCACCAAGGGCGCGACGATCAGCAGTTTCAGCAATACCAAGAAGCCGGCGCCGCCGAACACCAGCAGCGGGTGGGCGCCGATGGTGCGGATGTCCAGGCTCATGCCGATGGAAATCAGGAACACACCCAGGAACAGGCCCTTGAACGGCTCTATGGTGACTTCGACCTGGCGGCGGTATTCGGTGCCGGCCAGCAGCAACCCGGCGATCAACGCCCCCAGCGGCATGGACAGGCCGGCGGCGGCGGTGGCAAGGCCGGTGGCCATCACCACCAACAGGCAGGCGGCGACGAAAAACTCCGCACTGCGGGTGCGGGCTACGCTGCGGAACAGCGGACGCAGCACCAGGCGACCGAGCGCCACGATCGCGGCGACTGCCAGAGCGGCCTGGCCGATGGCGAAACCGATACCGGCATCGTTCGCCGAACCCAGCGCGCCGACCGCGAACAGCACCGGCACCACCGCCAAATCCTGAAACAGCAACACGGCAAAAGCCGCTCGGCCGGTCGGCGTATTAAGCCGCTTTTCCTCCGCCAGGACCTGGATCACCACAGCGGTCGATGACATCGCCAATGCCAGGCCGATGACGGCAGCCGGCTTGCCGCCATAGCCGAACGTTACGGCGGCAAAGCCCAGCAGCGAGGCGCACAGGATAACCTGAAGGCTGCCGAGACCGAACACCAACCGGCGCATCAGCCACAGCCGCTCAAACGACAATTCCAGGCCGATCATGAACAGCAGCAGCGCGACGCCGAGATCGGCGATCGGCGCGATCGAGTCCGGGTCGGTCAGGGTAATCGCCGACAGCCACGGCAGCAGCGGCGCGAACGACGCTATGCCGAACGGGCCGACGACAATGCCGACGAGCATAAAACCCAGCACGGGACTGACGCGCAGGCGATGGAACAGCGGGATGACGACGCCGGCGGCACCGAGGACGACGAGCGCCTCTTTATAAACGGCGGTGTTCAGTGCATGGGTTTCCATGCAACGGTTTTACTCCGCCCCCCACCCGCCATCGATGACCAAACTCTGTCCGGTCATGAACGCGGATGCGTCGCTGGCGAGGAAAACCACTCCGCCGGCCATGTCCCCGGGCGTCGCGAACCGGCCCAACGGCGTGCGATCCAACAGCCGCTTGCCGTGGACGTCATGTTCCAGCAAGCCATGCGTCAGGTCGGTATCGACCCAGCCCGGCGCCAGCGTATTGACCCGCACGTTCCGCTTCGCCCAATCCAGCGCCAGCGCCTTGGTCAGCAACTCGACGCCGCCCTTCGACGCGCAATACGGCACCGACCGAGGCAACCCGCCATGCCCGGCGA
>JAYUEJ010000686.1:0-3578 GCA_043739265.1 Rhodopila sp.
TCTCGATCGCAGGGCGCGGCACGATTTCCGGATGACGGTATAGATCTGATTGTAGGCGGCCAGGCTGACATCCGTGTTTTTGCCGATCGGTGACGTTCCATCGATTCGGGGCGTTTTGAGTACCTCCACTGCATCTTGAGTCGTCACCTGGGACGCTTGACAAAGAATGTTATCGGGGTCCAACGTTTTGTTACTTGTGAAATTTGATTTGTCGCAGCCAGAATCTTTCAACGTCCCGAAATCACCATTAAAAATAGCCGCCCGGTTCCATTTCTCCGCGCGGTATGCCGCCGCCACTCGCACTTCGGAAGCAATGATCTCGCCGGTTAAGTCGAACGCATCCTTCATGACAATCCAGGCCGTGGACAGCGGCGAAGCCCCGCCCTTGATTGCGTCACTGATCGCAGCGAGGAACTTGTCCTTGCGGGTCGCCGAGGCGGCTGCCTTGAACAAGTGATCGTTCAACCGAGGGAGGTCGGTTTGAAACAGATCGACGTAATTCACCGGATAGCTTGATTCTACAGGCGGCGCCCGGAAACTGGCGACCGGGTACAATGGTTGTTTAATCTTAGGCCTTGGGTCAGTGTCATTGACATCGGAATGGTCAGGCCATTCGCCTTTGGGTTTAGCCTTGGAAACGGCAACCACATTCCATGCATACCAGTTGGTTTGCGGGTACACATGGCCGGCAAGATTGTTGATGTCGTCATTCACCGCCTTGGCCGCGAGATAAAAAGATCCAATGGAGTTGACATCCTCCAGATCCGATTCCGCGACCGTAGTCACAAGCATCAACGCCACAGCCGCCCGATAGACTTGCCAACGTTTGTTGGGTGCATCCAATAGATTGTCGCTGACATGGGCAACATAACCGCCGTCGGTATTGAATTCGTATTTTATGGCATTGCATCCGGCCATTGCCAGCACAGCCGACACAGCGAGAGGTATGGATACCGCGAATTGGGCCAGGCGCATGCATGCTTCCTTGGGTTGATGTTGACAGATCGACATAATTTTTAGATAGTGTCAATGATCTGCATGCATGAAATGCGTTAGCCGGGGGCTTTGGAACCGCATACCCTGCACCATCCGGGCCAACCAGCTACGCCGTTGTTGCGGGGGCGGATGTCGCCCACATGTCGGGGGAAGCCCAAAATGGTCCGCGAGGACCAGCAAGGGACGGGGCGCTGCGTCCTGTTACATTTCGAACGATCCCCGAATCGATTATGTCCGATTGACTCGGCGTTCCTGCTTCGCCAGTTTCCAATCGTCTGGAAAAAACCAAAAACGAGGGGATTGGAGGCGTATGGCAGGCTGCGGTTACATCGGCACATTATGCGAGACACGAACATGTAAGTCGTGCGCAGTGCGTCATCATGCACCCGGCGAGACTCGGGCGTGACCAATCTGCTAGAGGCTAAGGGCCTGCAGGCCGCCTATGGCGAGACCAAGGTTCTCCACGGCATCGATTTCGCGGTCCGCCAAGGCGGGGTGACCGCGCTGCTGGGCGCCAATGGCGCCGGCAAGACCACAACCTTGCGCGCCATCTGTGGCCTGGTCCGCACGCAGGGGGCCATTACCCTGGACGGCAAGCGAATCGACGGCATGGCGACCGAGGATGTCGTGCGGCTCGGCGTCGCCCATGTCCCCGAAGGCCGTGGCACCTTCATGGAACTGACGGTCGAGGAGAACATGCGCCTGGGCGCCTACACCCGCCCCGCGCGAGAGGCGACCGCCGATTTTGAGCATATGTTCGACTACTTTCCCCGCCTTAAGGAACGCTACAAACAACAGGCCGGCACGCTGTCCGGCGGCGAGCAGCAGATGCTGGCCATCGTCCGTGCCCTGGTGCTGCGGCCCCGCCTGCTGCTGCTCGACGAACCGTCGTTCGGCCTCGCGCCATTGATCGTGCAGGAGATTTTCCGCATTCTGGCGCGCATCCGGCAGGACGCGGGGGTCAGCATCCTGCTGGTGGAACAGAACGCCGCTATCGCGCTGCAATTCGCCGAGGAAGCCTACGTGCTGGAAACCGGCCGCATCGTGATGGCGGGGTCCTCGGCCGACATCAGCAAGGACGAGGGCATCCGCCGCTCGTATCTTGGATATTAGTCGCAATGAAGTCCCACGTCGGCACCCTCACCGGTATGACCGGTGAACTCCCCGTATGCATCAGGATGAAAGCCGAGCGGAGGCACGCTTTGTCCTCTTGGTCGTTCCCTGACCCGGGGTCAGGCGCGGCGCAGCCGATGCGGCGGACGTCAGCCGGGACCGCCCGATTCTCCGGTCGCGTTCTTGCCCTGATGCCAATGAACCCGGGTCCGGCCATGACGATCAGGCAGCGTCCAGGCCCGGCCATGACACGCAATACCATTTGGGGGGCACGATGCTCGCGGGCGTAATCCATCAGATCATGTCGGGCATCGCCACGGGCGGCATTTATGCGTCCGTCGCGTTGGCCCTCGTCATGATCTACCAGGCCACCCATCATGTGAACTTCGCGCAGGGGGAAATGGCGACTTTTTCCACCTACATCGCGCTGACCTTCATCAATGCCGGATTTCCCTATTGGCTCGCGTTCATGGCCGCTGTCGTGGTGTCGTTCATCATCGGCGTGGCGATCGAGCGGGTGCTGATGCGGCCCCTGGCGAATGCGCCGATCCTGGCCTCGGTGGGGGTGTTCGTTGGGCTGCTGCTGATCGTCAACAGCCTGAGCGGCTGGTTCTTCGACTACACGATCAAGCAATTTCCGACGCCGTTTCCGGATAAGCCGATGCTGGGCGGGTATCTGTCGGGGCATGAACTGGGCTCCACCGCGGTGACGCTGCTTGTGCTGATCAGCGTATATCTGTTCTTCCGGCACACACGGCTGGGACTGGCGATGCGGGCGGCGGCGTTCAACGCGACATCGTCGCGGCTGGTCGGCGTGCGCGTGGGGTGGATGCTGGCGCTGGGCTGGGGCCTGGCGGCGGCGATCGGGGCGGTGGCGGGCTGCATGGTGGCGCCGATCGTCTTCCTCGACCCCAACATGATGTCGGGCATTCTGCTGTATGCCTTCGCCGGCGCCCTGCTGGGTGGGATCGACAACCCGCTGGGCGCGGTGCTGGGCGGTTTCGCCGTGGGCGTGATCGAGAACCTTGGCGGCGCCTATGTCGTGGGAACCGAGTTGAAATTGACCCTGGCGCTGGCGATCATCGTGACGGTGCTGACAATCAAGCCTGCCGGCCTGATGGGCCGCAAAGTCTATAGCCGGGTATGAAGACCATGAACATCCTTGGGCGGACCCCCTGGCTGATCGCGATCCTGGTGCTGCTGGCGGCGATCGTGCCGGTGGCGCGGTTCACCGACTATCATCTGTTCCAGCTTACCATGGTGGTGGTCTATGCCATCGCCATTCTGGGACTGTCGCTGCTGACCGGGTTCAACGGGCAGATTTCCCTGGGGCACGGCGCGTTCTATGCGATCGGGGCCTATACCACGGCGATTCTGATGACGACGTGGAATGTGCCGTATTGGCTGACGTTGCCGATCTCGGCCGTGGTGTGTGCCTTTGTGGGGTTCGTCCTGGGGCTGCCGGCGTT
>JAYUEJ010000687.1:0-10749 GCA_043739265.1 Rhodopila sp.
GGCGTTGCGCCGGTCGGCATAGCGGGCAAAACGCGGATCGGTGATCCACTCGGCATGATCGGCCGCCAGACACAGCGACTGGAATGACTTCTCACTGGCCACGGCGGGCATGATGTAGCCGTCCTTGGTCTTGACCGGTCCGAACATCGGCCGCGACGGCGGCGCCACGGGGAATTGCGCGGTCTGCACCTCCCCCACCAACAGCGTCAGCATTGTTTCCAGCATCGAAACGTCGATGTGCTGCCCAACGCCGGTCACGTAACGATGCGCCAGCGCTGCCATGATGGCGCCGAACGCATAAGTGCCGCTGACGATGTCCGCGATGTAGATGCCGCAATTATCCGGCCGCTCGCGCCCTGGCTGATAGCCGAGATGCGCCAGATCGAAGCCCGACGCCGCGTGGATCGCCGGCGCGTAAGCCGCCAACCCCGATGACGGACCGGTTTGACCGTAACCGGAGATGGAGCAGTAAATCAGCGTCGGCTGGTCCCTGGCGACCGCTTCGTAATCCAGGTTGAAGCGCTTCATCACGCCGGGACGGAAATTCTCCACCAGGAAGTCACTGCCCGCCAGCAGGCGCCGCACCGCTGCTTGCGCCTCGGGGCGTTTAAGGTCGAGCACGATGCTCTGCTTGCCGGCATTGAGCTGCCCGAAAGAGCTGGAGGCACCGTCCCGCAGCGGCGGACGCGAGCGCATCATGTCGCCGTCCTCGGTCTCGATCTTGATGACTTCGGCACCAAGATCGGCCATCATCCGGGTGCAGTACGGACCGGCAATCGTGGTGGTGAAGTCCAAGACCCGCATTCCGTTCAGGGGGCCTGTCGCCATGGTGCTTGTCTCTCCGGACTATGATGGGCCAACCCGAACCGTGGCATGCCCCCCTGCGGTATTCAATACGGATGGCCTGGTTTCGGGTTAGACTAAAGTCCACCACCACAATCGAAGCGCAACGGAGACGCCGCATGACCGTCCTGACAACGCAACCGGCACCGGGCTACGCGACGCATGAAGTCCTGAACCAGCCCGGTGCCCTGGACACCTACAACGCCTTTTCCGCGGACCGGGCACTGACGGAAGCCGTCGAAGTGTTCGGCGCGGGTTGGGCCAGGGACCATCTGCACACCACCGGCGCCCTGGTGGGCAGTGCCCGCGTGCAGCACCTCGCGCGGCAGGCGAACCGCCATCTGCCTGAACTCCGCACGCATGACCGTTTCGGCAACCGCGTCGATGTCATCGAATTCCACCCCGCCTATCACGACCTGATGGGCCTGATCTACGGTTCCGAGACCCACTCGTTCGCCTGGACCCGCGACCGGCCGGGGGCGCAGGTCGCCCGTGGCGTGCTGAGTTACCTGTGGAACCAGGGCGAGAACGGCATCTGCTGCCCAATGGGGATGACCTTCGCGTCCATCCCCGCCTTGCGGCACGATGCGGGGTTGCTGGCCGAGTGGTCGCCGCTGATCAACAGTGCGGTTTATGACCCGGCCGCCGGCTATGCGAAAAGTAAAAAAGGCGCCACCGTCGGTATGGCGATGACCGAAAAACAAGGCGGCTCCGACCTTCGCGCCACCATCACCACCGCTCGGTCTCAGACCAACCGCCGCGGCTCCGGCGCGCCGTATCTGATTACGGGACACAAATGGTTTTTCTCGGTTCCCATGAGCGACCTGTTCCTGACCCTGGCGCAGACCGAGACGGGGCTGTCCTGCTTCCTGGCCACCGGCTGGCTGCCCGACGGATCGCGCAACCGGCTGAAGCTGCAACGGTTAAAGGACAAATGCGGCAACAAGTCGAATGCCAGCTCCGAAGTCGAGTTTCACGACCTGCACGCGGTCATGGTCGGCGACGAAGGGCGCGGAATTCGTACTATCATAGAAATGGCACACGCCACGCGGCTGGACTTCGCCATCGGGTCGTCGGGCCTGATGCGTCAGGCGCTGTCGCAGGCGATCCATCACACGTCCAACCGGCGGGCGTTCCAGCGCAGCCTGATCGATTTGCCGATCATGCGGAACGTGGTGGCGGACCTGGCGGTGGAAAGCGAGGCGCTGATGTGGCTGTCGATGCGTCTGGCCGCCGCGCTGGACCGCTCGCCCACCGACCGGACCGAGGCGCTGTTGTCGCGCATCTGCACCCCGGTGGCGAAATACTGGGCCTGCAAGCGTGCCCCCGCCTTCGTGGTGGAGGCACTGGAATGCCACGGCGGCAACGGCTTCATCGCCGATCACCTGATGGAGCGCCTGTACCGGGAGGCTCCGCTGAACGGCATTTGGGAGGGCACCGGCAACGTGATCTGCCTGGACGTGCTGCGGTCGATGCAACGCGAACCGGAAACCGTCGGCGTGTTCCTGGATGAAGTCCGGCAGGCACGCGGCGGCAATGCGTCGCTCGACCACTATGCCGACGGCCTCGCCCGCCGGTTGGCCGATCCCGCCGGGCTGGAACCCGTTGCCCGCCGGATCGTCGAGATGATGGCGTTCGCGCTACAGGCGAGCCTGCTGGTCCGCTACTCATCCCCCGCCGTCGCCGATGCGTTCTGCGCGACGCGGTTGGACGGCGACTGGGGACAGGCGTTCGGCACGATGCCGGCCGGCCTGGACACGCAGGCGATCATCGACCGGGCGCGGGTCGGGGGATAAAAAATCCGCTCTTTCGATGGTATTGCGGGTTGCAATTATGTTAATGGCCGCATGCGAACCCGCCCAGGTTCGACTACCGAAAAGTTACCGGCCCAGTCGTTACGCGCCGTGATTAAATCAGCAAGCCGCGAAGCAACGATGCCCGGCCGAGGCATGGGAATGCGGAAAAGCAAAACGCCACAGATCACGGGCAACGCGGCGCTTCTTGCGAGCTCACCAAAGTCTTTGTCAAAAGTGAGCAACAGCCTCCCCTCGCGGGCCGTCCATGCCAGTACATTTCGGTCGCTCATTCCTGGCTCGACTGTCATTACCCAGCTTATATCATGCCCACCGCCCTGGAGCGCCCGAACGGTCGCAGCCGGGAAATTCTCATCCGCCAAAAATCGCATGTCAGGCGGCGCTGGGGGAAACTTTCTCGGAACTCAGCGTTTTGCGCGCATAGGAGAGGCAGGCGAGAATGTCCTCGTGCGCGATGCCCGGATAATTCGCCAGGATGTCCGCTTCGTTCCACCCATCGGCCATCAGCCCGATCACAAATTCCACAGAAATGCGCGTGCCACGAATGACCGGCTTACCGGCCAATACCTGTGGATCGAGCGTAATGCACGGTTGCTGCATGGGCATGGTGCGGCGGCTCCCTGAATGAGCTATATCATAGCCGAAATTCCCGCCGAATGCGATGCCCCCATGCAACGCTCTGGCCGAAGGCGGATACATTGCACCCGCAAGACCGAGCCCGATCTCAGAATTTCTCCACCCACGGCCGCAACTCAACCTCCCACGTCCACGCACTGCGCGGCTGATTAGCCACCTGCCAATACGTCTCGGCGATCGCATCCGGGTCCAGCATACTGTCCGGGCTGTCGTTCGGGTCGGGCCGAACAGAACTCCTGATCCCGCCATCGATCACGAAATGCGCCACATGCACGCCCTTCGGCGACAACTCCCGAGCCATGCTTTGTGCCAACCCGCGAAGGGCAAACTTGCCCATCGCGAAGGCGGACGAGTTCGGATACCCCTTCACGCTGGCCGAGGCCCCCGTCAGCAAGATCGCCCCCGACCCACGCGCCACCATATGCCGCGCCGCCTGCTGTGCCACCAGGAACCCGCCATACGCACTGACCGAAATCGCCCGCGCGACCTCGGCCGGGATCAAATCCGTCACCGGCCCGCGTGCCCGCGCGCTGGCGTTATACACAACGATATCCGGCACCCCCTGGGTCGCGACAACCACTTCGAACAGTGCCGCGACTTCCTCGGGTTCGGTGGCCTCGCAGGCGAAAGTGGCGCCGGCCGTTTCCTCCGCCAATTTCTGCAATTTGTCCGGATCGCGACACGCCATCGCCACCTGCAACCCATGCCTGGCGAACAACCGAGCCAATGATGCACTCAGGCCAGGGCCGACGCCGACGATCAATGCGGTTTTGAAATCCATTTCAACGTCCTCCGGAAATCGGCACGATCGCCCCCGTGATATAGGACGCTTCCTCCGAAAGCAGCCATAACACCGCCGTCGCGACTTCATCGGTGCCCCCGACGCGACCCATCGGCACCCCGCCGACCATCCGGGTCAACCGGTCCGGCAACCCGGCGCGCGCATGCAGTTCGGTCTGGATCAGGCCGGGGCTGACCGCGTTCACCCGGATGCCGCGCGCCGCCAGTTCCTTCGACGCGCCGATTGTCAGGCTGTCCAACGCGCCCTTCGACGCCGCGTAGTGGATCCACTCACCGGCGCCGCCGATCTCCGCCGCGCGGGACGAGATATTGACGATCGCCCCACCGGCCCCACCACGATCGGTGGCCATCCGGGCAACCGCCTCGCGGATCATCAGGAACGGCGCCCGCACGTTCACCGCCAGCACGGTGTCCAGCGTCTGAGTCGTCACCGCGTCGATCAATCCCATCGGCCCCGGCGTTCCGGCGTTGTTCACCAGCGCCGTGACCGGTCCCAATTCCGCATCGACCGCCCGGTAAAGCGCCAGGATGGACGCCTCGTCCGCCATCTCCGCCCGCACCGCCATGGCCTTGCCGCCAGCCGCCACGATGCCGGCAACCACCGCATCCGCCAGTCCCTGGTTTGACTGCCAGGTTAACGCCACCGCATACCCCCGCGCCGCCGCCAGCCTTGCCACCGCCTCGCCGATCCCCTGGCTGCCGCCAGTCACGATCATCACTTGTCGCACGACGCTTTCCCCCTTTTTTCCCACGCTCATTCCCGTATCATCCCGCGCTACAAAACAAACAACCCGGAGGTAACGGCCGTGCTCGGTTTGATGCAAACGCAAGGGCTAATGATTTCCTCGATCCTGACCCATGCCGCCCGGCATCACGGGGCCGGGGAGATCGTGTCCCGCACGCACGAAAACACCACCCACCGCACCACCTGGCGCGATATCGAGGCCCGATCCCGCCGTCTGGTTCGCGTCCTGCAAAAGCTGGGGATCGGGGCAGGGGACCGCGTCGGCACCCTCGCGTGGAACGGTTTCCGTCATCTGGAAGTGTATTACGCCGCGCCGGGCATGGCGGCGATCTGCCACACCATCAACCCCCGCCTGCACCCGGATGACATCGCCTACATCATCAACCACGCGCAGGACAAAGTGCTGTTCGTGGACAGCAGTTTCGCCCCCCTGATCACCACCATCGCCGCGCAAATCGCGGGCCACGTCAAGACAATCGTCATGCTGACCGCCCCGGAAAATATGCCGGAGGTGACGCTGGCCCCCGGCATGACGCTGGCCTGTTACGACAGCCTGATGGAAGCGGCGGACGACGACTACGTCTGGCCGGTATTCGAGGAGAACACCGCCAGCGCGCTCTGCTACACCTCCGGCACCACCGGCCGGCCGAAGGGCGTGCTGTACAGCCACCGCTCGACGTGGCTGCACGCCTATGCCACCGCGTTGCCGGACGTGCTGAACATTGGGTCGAGCAGCCGGGTGCTGCCGGTGGTGCCGATGTTCCACGTCAATGCCTGGGGCATCCCCTATGCGGCGGCGTTGACCGGCGCCGGTTTGGTGCTGCCCGGCCGCCATCTGGACGGCGCCAGCATGGCCACCCTGCTGAATGCCGAGAAAGTCACCTTCACCGCCGGCGTGCCCACCGTCTGGATGGGCCTGCTGCAATACCTTCGCACCAGCGGCGAAAAACTGACGACCGTGACCCGCATCATGACCGGCGGATCGGCCGCGCCGCCGCTGTTGATCGAAGCGTTCCGCGACGAGTTTGGCGTGGCGGTCGAGCATGGCTGGGGGATGACCGAGCTCAGTCCGGTCGGCACCTACAATGCGCCCAAGCCGGCGCAGGCGGGGCTGACCAGGGATCAGGCGGCGGCGCACATGCTGAAGCAGGGCCGCATCCTGCCGGGGATCGACATGAAGATCGTCAATGGTGAGGGCCAGGAACTGCCGTGGGACGGTGTCGCGTTCGGCGACCTGATGGTGAAAGGCCCCTGGATCGCCAGCGCCTATTACGGCGACAAACCCGGCAGCGCGCTCGATCAGCACGGCTGGTTCGCCACCGGCGATGTCGCCACCATTGATGCCGACGGGTTCATGGAAATCACCGACCGGTCCAAGGATGTGATCAAATCCGGCGGCGAGTGGATCAGTTCGATCACGCTGGAGAACATCGCGGTCTCTCACCCGGATGTGGCGGAGGCCGCCGTGGTCGCCGCGCTGCACCCGAAATGGGACGAACGGCCGTTGCTGCTGGTGGTCGCGGCGCCGGGAAGAACGGTCGATCCCGTGTCCGTGTTGGCGCTGTATGAGGGCAAGGTCGCGAAATGGTGGTTGCCGGATGAGGTGCTGGTCGTGCCCGAACTGCCGCACACCGCCACCGGCAAGCTGCTGAAGACGGCACTGCGGACGCAGTATAAGGATCATTATTTAGTGCGCAGTCCGCTGTAAGCGGGCAGCTGAGAAAATTCTGTCCCGAGGGCGCGCCATTCTCTCCCCGTCATGGCCGGGCCAGGCCCGACATTGACGGGGAGACACATATTGCGTCCCAACGCTTAACCTGATGCCTATGGGGACAAGCTCGGCCATGACCAT
Organism: Rhodopila sp.; assembly: GCA_043739265.1. Taxonomy (GTDB): domain Bacteria; phylum Pseudomonadota; class Alphaproteobacteria; order Acetobacterales; family Acetobacteraceae; genus Rhodopila. The sequence goes on from JAYUEJ010000687.1 coordinate 6,692, forward strand.
AATACAATGGAATTCAGGCTAAGTCCCTGAACGGTTGTCAGACATGCCTCATCTTCCGTTGGTTTATGGTAAACAACTTTTGTTTGGACACGAAAACCGCTTTGGCACTCGCTGAACAATGAAATCGCCCTCAGTCTCCGATCATGATGACCGCTCCCGCACCACAGGGTCCCGGGCTGCGTCGGCCTGCTCGGAAGAACCAATCCATATTCCAGGGGCGATCCAACCGCACGGGGTGCTGCTGGCGATTGATCCCCTGCGCGGCTTTGTCGTGGTCGCTGCCAGCCGCAATGCAGAGGGGATGCTGGCAAACCCCCCGCTTCCGGCGGTCATCGGGCGCGACATCGGCATGATACTGGGGGCCGACTTCGCCGCGGCGATGCGTCACCATTTCCAGGATGGAAACCTGCGGGAAACCGCGCCCTGGCAGTCCACTCTCCGCCTTGCCGGCCACCCCGCGCCGCACGATGTGCGCGTCCATGCCCATGCCGGCCTGATCCTTGTGGAATTGGAGCAAACGAGCGTTCAGGACGCAACACCACCATCGACCGCGCTCCACCAGCTAAGGGAAGCGATCATTGAGCTTCGGGCGGTCCGCGGCGGGATCGAAGACCTGGCGCGTGTCGCGACCCGGGGCGTCAGGCTGCTGACCGGCTTTGACAGGGTCCTCATCTATCGGTTCGACGCCGACTGGAACGGCGAGTCGATGGGCGAAGACAAAATCGCCGATTGGGAGGTTTCGCTGAATGGGCTCACCTCGCCCGCCTCCAACGTTCCGGCCCAGGCGCGTGAACTCTACCGCCGCAGCCCGATGCGCTGGGTTCCCGACGGCAACGCCGTTCCGGTGCCGCTCGACATCGACCCGGCCTGGGCCAGCGACCGGCCGTCGCCATGCGCGATCGACCTGTCGTTTGCCTGTTTGCGCAGTCCGTCCCCAAAGCATCTGCAATTTCAGCGCAGTATGGGCATCAGCGGCTCCATGTCGCTGTCGATCCTGCACGAAGGGCGGTTGTGGGGCTTGATCGTCTGCCATCATCGGCAGCCGCATGGTCTGTCCGTCGGCCAGCGAGATGCGGCCGCGGTGTTGACCGAGGCCTTCGCCTTGCGTGTCGGCCTCGCCGAACGGGCCGCCAAGGAGCAAGCCCGACGCGGGGACCTGGAGCGGTTATCCGCGCTGCTGGCCCACATGGCGCAGGCCGAATCGGTCGCCCCGGCGCTCACCACGGGCGACACCACGCTCAACAGCCTGTTTCAATCCACCGGCGCCGCCGTCATCTATGATGGTGACGTCACCCTTGTTGGACATACGCCGCCGGAGGCGGAAATCCGCATGCTTGCCGTCTGGCTGCGCGCGCAAACCGGCGCGGGCTGGCTCTTCCAGACCAACAATCTGGCGGCCAGCCTCCCGTCATGGCAGCCTCACACCGCCGTCGCCAGCGGTCTGCTCGCGGTGTTCCTGGCGCAAGACCGATCCGACATGCTGCTGTGGTTCCGCCCGGAGGAGCGTCGATTGGTCAGTTGGGGCGGCAACCCGTACAACGGCGTGCCAGGCGACCCCGCCAACCCGCCGGGCCTGTCGTTCGAACGCTGGACCGAAACAAGGCAAGGCGTCGCCAAGCCCTGGGCGGAGTGGGAGCTGGAGATCGCCGAATCCCTCCGGCAAGGCCTCACCGAGGTCATTATCCGCGGCCTGCGCCGTATTGCCGAACTCAACGACCGGCTGCGTCAGAGCCAGAAGATGGAAGCGGTCGGCCAACTGACCGGCGGCATCGCCCACGACTTCAACAACCTGCTGACCGGGATCATCGGCAACCTGGATCTGCTGCGGATGCGCATGGCCCGGGGCCAGCTCGGCGACCTGGACCGCTTCATCACCGCCGCCGTGGGGTGCGCCAACCGGGCTGCGTCTCTGACCCATCGGCTGCTGGCCTTCTCGCGGCGGCAGATGCTCGAACCGAGGCCGATCGATGTTAACCAGCTTACGGCTTCGATGGATGAGCTGATCCGTCGCACCGTCGGTCCTGGAATCCACCTGGAAACAGTGATGTCAGGGGGTCTCTGGAAGACCTGTTGCGATGCCAACCAGCTTGAAAACGCGCTGCTCAACCTGGCCGTCAACGCCCGCGACGCGATGCCGGACGGTGGTCGCCTGACGATTGAGGCGTCGAACCTGCGCCTGGATGACGCTTATGCCAGCGTCCACCCGGAAGTGGCAGCCGGGGAGTATGTCGCCGTGTCCGTGACCGACACCGGCACCGGCATGGACGCGGACATGATCGCCCGCGTTTTCGAGCCGTTTTTCACCACCAAGCCGGTCGGCCAGGGCACCGGTCTGGGCCTGTCCATGGTGTACGGTTTCGCCAGACAATCGAACGGCTTCACCGGCATCTACAGTGAGGTGGGACGAGGGACGACCGTGCGTATTTATCTGCCCCGATTCGACGGACCGGACGTGGTCGAACCCGGGCGACCCGATCCGCGGCCGGACACCGCTGCCAAAGCGGGGGAGACAATATTGGTGGTGGATGACGAACCGGCCGTCCGCATGCTGCTGAGCGACGTGCTGCAAGACCTCGGCTACGGCGTGATCGAGGCGGCCGACGGGCCTGAGGCACTCGGCGTCGTGGAGTCCGAGCAGCGGATCGATCTTCTGGTCACCGATGTCGGGTTGCCAGGTGGGATGGATGGGCGGCAGCTTGCCGATGCGGCGCGGGTTCGCCGGCCCGGGCTGAAAGTGCTGTTCGTCACCGGCTACGCTGAAAACGCGGCGCTTGGGAATGGCGTGCTGACACCCGGCATGCAGGTCATCACCAAGCCTTTCACCATGGACACCGTGACCGCCAAGATCCGGTCGATGATGTGACCGCCGATCATGTCCGGGAACGAACGCTGCTCGCCCATCTCCGGGCCGTGACGCGCCCCGCCCACGACAGGCTCGAAGGCGCGTTGGGCCTGTTGGACGCGCAACTCGGCCTGACGGAATACAAGCACGCGCTCGAACGTTTCTACGGATTTTGGCGCGGGTGGCAGCCGCACGTCGCTTCCCTGTTGCAGGACGATGCGTTGATGAACCCGCGGCGCCGCCTGCACCTGCTCGCTGCCGATCTGGCCGCACTCGGCAGTCTGGCGTCCGACATCGAAGCGCTACCTGTCTGCCCCCACCCAACGCTGTCCGGCGCGGCCGAGGCGCTCGGTTCGCTGTATGTCATGGAGGGTTCGACCCTGGGCGGGCGCGTCATTGAGCGCAACGTCAGCCGCTGCCTGGGCCTGGGCGGCGGGCGCGGTTGCAGCTACTTTGTCGGCTATGGCGCGGAGACGGGCCTGATGTGGCGGTCGTTCCTGATGCGGCTGGAAGACGAACCGGTATCCAACACGGGGCTGATCGCGAACGGCGCCATCGCAACGTTTGAGCGCGTTGCCTGGTGGTTTTCCGCCGCTGAATCGGAACGTCGAGCGTAGGCGATCGGACCTTGCCCGGTTCGTCATGGCCGGTCTTGTGCCTGATCTTTCCCCACATGTGCCGGCCATCCGCGCACGACCGGCTGGGGGTGGATGGCCGGGCCGAGCCAGGACAAGCCCGGCCATGACGATAAGACACTGGAATTCGGTCAAAATGAGAACCGCTGGATGGCCCCGGGATTGATTGACAAATGACAGCCATTTTTTCATAAAATTTGGCCAATTAATACGTTTGCGGCAGGACATGACAGGGCAATCGGGTGAAGCAGGCAATTCTCGCAGGACGCACCGTTCTGTGCATGACGACCGGCGGAGGGCGTCGCGCCAGATGGGCCGGATTAGGCCGTGTTTTGCAATGAACTTATTAGCGAGCCACCTGGTCTGTATCAGACTTTATCAATGCACGATCGCCGCCCGGGCGGGGTGACAAGCGTGGTGTCCCGGCCAGGGGGAACGTGCAAATGGGGAGCGTGCAACACGCGCGTTCGTTCATTCGGTTTCCAGTTTTAACACGGAGGCAACCGGAGGACCACGAAGACCACTGAGATTCGCAGTGTTTGCACTTCGGGACCGGACGACCCGCGACTTTGGGTTGGCGA
>JAYUEJ010000688.1:0-3568 GCA_043739265.1 Rhodopila sp.
CGGCAGGCCGGGCGGCATCGCCACGACCGGCGCGCCTCCGCCGAACCGACGGTCTTTTGCTTCCAGGGCCGCACGCCCGGCTGCCACCGCAAGGTCCAGGCGGCCAGCGCGCTGATACGCCTCGCTCAGGCAGTCATGCACGTTGGGGCTGGGCGAACCGAGCGCCAGGGCGGTTTGGCAGGAGTCGATCGAACCGGCGATATCGAAGGCTGCCAGCAACAAAACCGCCAGATTTTCATGCAAGGAGGCGTGGTCCGGATAGCGTCCGATTCCCTCCCGCAGCACTGCGATTCCGTCGGTCAGGCGGCTTGCGGCATGGTGGATCAGGCCTGCGAACAGGAAGTCGTCGGCGTCTGGAACACCGTCCGCCCTTGCCATCGTCAAGACAGCGGACTGGGTTTCGGCCGCTTGGGCCAGATTCCCCCTTGCATAGGCGTCGTAGGCGAAGCGCCGCAGCGCGTCGAGGTCACTCGGTCGGGAACCCAAAGACATGGTTCAGCGCAACCGGGGCAGGAGGCGGACGCGCAAGCAGATCGACATACAGCGCCTTATATACCGAATCCGTGCGACATTCACCCGGCCAGAACTGACCTCGGGGCGCGGCGGCACGTCAGCCCGGCCAGAGCGGCAAAAGCCGCCAGCAGCGCGAGGCTCGTGGGTTCGGGAACGGGCTGGGACGCGTTCACACTGGCCGTCGCCCCCACCGGCGCGTTGACGCCGCTGAACAGACCATTCCCGTTGTTGGACGCGAACGTGTAGCCAAGGGCCTTCAGCACATCCTCGTCGGAGATCGAAAGTCCTTGGTTCACGCCCAGGGACAGAAGCGCGTTTTGTGCATCCGTGGAGGTTGTGTTGACTGGCGTCTGCCAGTCGGTGCGGTCGCCGGTCGTGGTTTGGTCGGCGAAGGTACCAAGGTCGGTCACGCCGCCATCAATGGAGGCATAGGCGGGTGTGCCGCCGTTAGCGGTGTTTTGGGTGTAGCTGCTGACGCCGGCAGCGGCGTAGCGAAAGAGGTCGATCGGGGTTGCGAAGGACTGATAGATGGTGCCCGCATTGTTCAGGAAGGACGTGCGTCCCAATACTTCCTGGATTTCATGCATCGCGGCGGTTTGAAACGAATATTGCGTGCTGGTGGGTGTCCCGGAGAAGCTTAATTGGCTCATGGTGCTGGTGAAGCCGATAAAACCGTCGAAGGCGTTGGCCGTGGGGTAGATCGCAGCCGGCAGACCGAGCGCCTTGACCTCGGCCTGGGGCATGTAAAACACGGCGCTGCCGGTCGGACTGGTTCCCGGCAGCACTGCGCCGGTTCCCGAAAGGGCGGCCGTTGTGTTCGCGAAAGACGCCGCCGCGGTCGATCCCATCGCGGTCTTCGGGTCGAAGCTACCGCTGACAGCGCCGCTTGGCAGGGGAACCGAACTGCTGATTTTCCCGACCGAAACCTGAATAGCGATGGTTGCGGAATTGGTGATGGCTGATTGGAATTGCGACACGACGCTGTCGAATGCATTTTCGAACTGAGTGGCGTTCGACAGGGATGTCACTGTGCTGTCGTAGGTGACATTTATCTGCATCGCGCCGGCCGGTGCCGCCAACGTGGCAGTGACGCCGATGGTCAACATCGTCAAGAAACGGGTGGCCGACAGGTTTCGCTTCATGGTCTCTTCTGCTCTGTATGCTCGGGCGCCTGCGGCGTATGCTGATTGATCAGAGCCTCCCTCACATGCCGCCAGGGACGGCGACCTGCCTTTGGCTGCGAAGGGTTCCGGCGAACAGTGATACGACCAGACCCGTTTAGTGCGAAAGCCCATCGAAATCAATGGAAAATTCGTATCATTTATCTTGAATAATTCCAAATCCGATCACAAATTTGTTAGAACGTGATTAATGCCGAATCGCTATGACATTGAGGGACCGCAATCCAATCCCCGGCGTGTCCGGGACATGACGGTTGGGCGGTACGGGGCGCTATAACCCGCCCCGCCGTTCAATGGATCAGGCCGGGGCGATCAGGCCGGGGCGATCAGGCCGGGCCGATCAGGCCGGGCCGATCAGGCGGCGGCCTTCGCCTCCCGCCGGCGGCGGTGCAGAATGAATTCGGTGTAGCCGTTCGGCTGCGTACGTCCCTCAAAAATAAGGTCGGAAGCCGCTTTGAACGCCACGCCATCGAACCCCGGCGCCATGCGCTTATACAGCGCATCGCCCGCGTTCTGCCGGTCCACGACCAGCGCCATGCGTTGCAGCGCTTCGGTCACCTGCGTCTGCGTCACCACGCCGTGGAGCAGCCAGTTGGCGATATGCTGGGACGAAATCCGCAGCGTCGCCCGGTCCTCCATCAGCCCTACATCGTGGATGTCGGGCACTTTCGAACATCCGATGCCCTGATCGATCCACCGCACGACATAGCCCAGGATGCCCTGGCAGTTATTGTCCAACTCCTGCCGCAGATCGTCGGGTGACCAGTTCTGGCCCTCGGCCAAAGGAATGGTCAGCAGGTCCTTCAGCGCCGCGCGCGGCCGGGACGCCAGTTCGGTCTGGCGCGCACTCACATCGACCTGATGATAGTGCAGCGCATGCAGCGTGGCGGCGGTCGGCGACGGCACCCAGGCCGTGTTCGCGCCGGCCATCGGGTGGCCGATTTTCTGCGCCAGCATGTCCGCCATCCGGTCCGGCGCCGCCCACATGCCCTTGCCGATCTGCGCCTTGCCGCGCAGGCCGCATTCCAGGCCGATATCGACGTTCTGATCCTCATAGGCCTTGATCCAGGCGGTGCCGCGCATCTCATTCTTGCGGATCATCGGGCCAGCTTCGATCGAAGTGTGGATCTCATCCCCGGTGCGGTCCAGGAAGCCGGTGTTGATGAACACCACCCGATGCGCCGCCGCCGCGATGCAGGCCTTGAGGTTGGCGGAGGTCCGCCGTTCCTCATCCATGATGCCCATTTTTACGGTGTTCGGTGCCAGTCCAAGAATGATTTCGACGCGCCCGAACAGATCGGCGGTCAGTGCCACTTCCTCCGGCCCATGCATCTTCGGCTTCACAATATAGACCGAACCCGCTCGGCTGTTCTTGATCGGCCCCTTGCTGTTCAGGTCATGCACAGCGATCAACGACGTCACCGCCGCGTCCAGGAAGCCTTCCGGGATTTCGGCACCGGATGCATCCAGAATGGCGTCGGTGTACATGTGATGGCCGACATTGCGGATCAGCATCAGGCTGCGGCCGGACACCCACAGGCTGCCGCCGGCCGGCCGGGTGTATTGCCGGTCGGGGTTCAGCGTGCGGGTCATCTTCTGGCCACCCTTCTCGAAGGTGTCCGCCAGCGTGCCGTTCATCAGACCGAGCCAATTGCGATAGGCCAGGATTTTGTCGTCGGCATCGACGGCGGTGATCGAATCCTCGCAATCCTGGATCGTCGTCAGGGCAGCTTCCATCACCACATCGGCGACGCCGGCCGGGTCGTCCTTGCCGATCGCGTTGGTGCGGTCGATCACGATTTCGAGATGCAGGCCGTTATGCTTCAGCAGCACGATTGTCGGTGCCGATGCTTCACCACGATAGCCGGCGAACT
>JAYUEJ010000689.1:0-10729 GCA_043739265.1 Rhodopila sp.
CACGTTTCAGTTGCCCAATTTGCAAGGCAACGTGGCGATGGGGCAGGGGAGTGGCGGCGGCCTGACGCCGCGTTTGATGGGCCAAACGATGGGTGAGGCGAACCATACGCTTCTGACGATTGAGATCCCGGCTCATTCTCATTCACTCAACGGCACAACGGCCGCGGCGACTTCAAATATCCCCGATCCGACGGTCACGCTGGGGGCGGCTTCGGCATTGACGGGCACGGTTCCGGGCGGGCTTACGCTGTATGCGCCTGCGGCCGGCAATCCCGCGACCGCCCTGTCGGCGGCGGCAGTCGGCCAAAACGGGGGCAATCAGCCGCATACGAACATGATGCCTTATCTTGGTCTGCAGTTCTGTATCGCATTGACGGGCATTTATCCGTCGCAGAATTAACCGGCCGCGGCGAGGCGTCGCCTCGGGTCAGTTGAAGACCGCCTGATAGTCTTGCCGATCCTGCCCCGGGGTATGGATCGGCAAGACATGGAGCTGAATAACCGGGCCGTCCTGAATGGTGGTTCGGTAATGGCCCGCGGGCAGGATATCGCCAACCGGACCGTGGAACCGCAGGATGAACGGCACTTGCGCCGAACCAGGCACGACGAACCGCGCATTGGCCGTGACCGAGGCCAGCGTCAGCGTCACAGGCTGTCCGTCGAACACACATCGCCTGCCAGTGTAGGGTTCAAAGTATTCGTGGGTTAGCGGCTCATTCATGGTGCAAGGAGTCCTGTTTCGCGAGTGTGGTGATGATTTTAGAGGCAACCATGTGGCGGGTAAAGGCGGATGGTTTTGGGGCGATCCACCGCGACGCCGGGCTATCGCCCAGATTATGCGCCGGGGCGGCGACCAGCGCGTCCGAATGCGCCGCGACCCCGAAGGGCCTATCGATCGCGGCGTCGCCGGGGAGTCGGCTCCCGTAATTGGCACGATATGTGCATAACGATTATGTGTGCAAGCTGATGACGGGACGATCAATGTGCCGAGCAAAAACCGCCATGCGGTTCGTTCGAGCGCCGAGAGATGAAACAGCCGCACTGTGACTTTTTGCAGCATAAACACGAGGAACAGTAATGGCCTATCTGGTACCGTCGGAATTCGTCACCAAGATGGTGGATGCGGGAGAATCCAAAATCTTCATGTCCACCAGGGATACGATCATCCGAGCCTATATGGCCGGCGCGATTCTAGCGCTGGCGGCGGTCTTCGCGGTCACCGTCACGGTGCAGACAGGCTATCCGATTATCGGGGCCATTCTGTTCCCCGTGGGCTTTTGCATGCTGTATCTGTTGGGATTCGACCTGCTGACGGGGGTGTTCGTTTTGACGCCGCTGGCCTGGATCGATAAACGGCCGGGCGTCACGATCGGCGGTATTTTGCGCAATTGGGGCCTGGTATTCGTTGGCAATTTTCTGGGTGCCTTAACCGTCGCCGTGATGATGTCGGTCGTCTTCACCTTCGGTTTTTCGACTCCGCCCGACAAGGTCGGCGCCGTCATCGCCGGCATCGGTGAAGCCCGCACGCTCGGGTATGCGAAATATGGCGCAGCGGGCATGCTTACTTTGTTCATTCGCGGCGTGCTGTGTAATTGGATGGTGTCAACCGGAGTGGTTGGAGCGATGATTTCGACGTCGGTCAGCGGTAAGGTGATCGCGATGTGGATGCCGATCATGCTGTTTTTCGCGATGACGTTCGAGCATTCCGTTGTAAACATGTTCCTGTTTCCGTCGGGATTGATCATGGGCGGTCACTTCTCGATCCTCGACTATCTTATCTGGAATGAAGTTCCCACCGTTATCGGCAATCTGATCGGTGGGATCACCTTTACCGGCCTGACTTTGTACGCCACGCATGTCAGGACAGCGCCAAAGCGTTCGATGGGCTGATTTCCGTCAATTTTTTCGGGCCTTGCCTCGATCAGGGTGAGGCCCAATTTTCATGGTGGTACCGATGGCGCGCGGGTTGAAAGTATCGGTGGGCCAATATTCCGATAAAGGTCGCAAGGAGACCAATCAGGATTTCCACGGCGTTTTAATCCCGCAAGAACCGCTGTTGAGTTTGAAAGGCATCGCCATTGTTCTGGCCGACGGAATCAGCAGCAGCAGCGTCAGCGGGATAGCGAGCGAGTCGGCTGTCAAAGGCTTCCTTATGGATTATTACTGCACTTCAGAAACATGGTCCGTAAAGACCTCCGCGCACCGCGTGATAGCGGCGACAAATTCCTGGCTGCATGCGCAAACCCGACAAAGCCAAAACCCATACGACCATGACAAAGGCTACGTTTGCACCCTAAGCGCCATGGTTATAAAATCGACGGTCGCGCATCTGTTTCATGTTGGCGACTCTCGGGTTTATCGCGTGGATGGTCATTCGCTTGAACAATTGACCACCGATCATCGGGTTTTTCACTCGGCGCAGCAGCATTATCTGGGACGGGCATTGGGAACCGATCAACAGGTCGAAATCGATTACCGGATGATCAAGATCGAACAAGGCGATATCTTCCTGTTGGCGACAGATGGCGTTTACGAACACCTCGCCGCTCGGTTTATCGCCGAAACAATCTACGACAACGCAGAAGATTTAGACGCCGCCGCCAGATTTATCGTGGAGACGGCGTACCGGCAGGGAAGTGCGGACAACCTGACCGTCCAGATCGTCAGGGTCGATGATTTGCCGGAGGGCGAAATCAATGAGGTTCTTGGCCAGGCGTCTGAATTGCCGCTGCCTCCGGTTCTGGAAGCGAGGATGATGTTCGATGGGTATAAGATCATCCGTGAAGTGCATGGAAGCAGTCGAAGCCACGTCTATTTGGCCGTCGATGAACCGACCGGTTGCCTGGTCATCCTGAAAACCCCGTCGATAGACCTAAGCAACGACCAGGCGTATTTGAAGCGCTTTGCGATGGAAGAATGGGTCGCCCGGCGCATCGATAGCGCCCATGTCCTGAAGCCCTGCATCCCGTCGAGGAAGCGCAACTTCCTGTATGTCGTCACGGAATTTATCGATGGCCAAACATTGACCCAGTGGATGATCGACAATCCGAAACCCGGCCTGGAAACGGTGCGCGGAATCGTCGAACAAATCGCCAGGGGGCTGCGCGCCTTTCACCGGCGGGAAATGCTGCATCAGGATATACGCCCGGATAATATCATGATCGACAAAACCGGGACGGTGAAGATCATTGATTTTGGGTCCACCAAAGTCGCCGGAGTCATTGAGGCCGAACCATCCATCGTCCGAAATGACATGTTGGGCACCGTGCAATACACCGCCCCTGAATATTTTCTGGGGGACGGCGGTTCGTCCCGCTCCGATATTTTCTCCCTGGGTGTCATAACCTATCAGATGCTCACGGGACGGCTGCCGTATGGCGCCCGGATGGCTAAAACGAGGACCAAATCGCAGCAGAAAAAAGTCAGATACGACCCCGCACGCGACGAAAATCGAGACATTCCGGCGTGGATCGATGGCGCCATCAAGAAGGCTGTCCATCCGGAGCCCTATAACCGGTATGAAGAATTGTCAGAATATATTTATGATCTTCGTCATCCAAATGCGAATTATATGAACAATTCATCTTTGCCGATGATTGAAAGAAATCCATTATTATTTTGGAAATCGCTGACGTTTGTGCTGGCGGTAATCATTTTATTATTGCTTATCAGTCCCTATGGCATTCGATGATTGAGCTTGTGTACCCGATCAACCCGGTTTCAGCGTGTCCATCCGTACCGAAGGATCGTGCGAAAATAGCCGATACCGTATTGTCCAAATCATCCTGTGCGAGACGCAATCCCCAACGTCGGCAGGGGGATCACATCCCGCGAGGCAACCGATCCGGGTTTCGTCCGTTTAAACCCTGCGACCGACACGGTCGCCACTAACGCAGGAGCGAATGATGGACAAGAATCGAGTCGAAGGCGCCGCTCATCAGGTCAAGGGCAGTGTCAAAGAGGCCGTCGGCAAGGTCACCGGCGACATGAAAACCCAGGCCGAGGGCACCGCCGAAAAGGCTGCCGGCAAAGTCCAAAATGCCGCCGGTGGCGCCAAGGACGCCGTCAAGAACGCCGCCCGCCGCTGATCCATGAGCAGGAGAGCGTGTTGCGGCGCGCTCTCCGGTCAGCCTGCCGCCAAAAAGCGGGCGATCGCCGGGGTTGACTTCAAACGGGCCAGATCGTCCGCATCGGGCAATTGCGGCCGGTCGCGCAGCACATTGACCATGCACAGAAAACCCAGTGGCTGACCCGCGGTTGCGCGAAATTGATGCCAGACCATGGACGGAATCGACACCAGATCGAACGCCGCGACGGGACGCACCTCGTCGCCCACCAAACACGCGCCGGAGCCGCGGAGGATCATGACAGCATGGGTATGTTCGTGCCGCTCCAGCGTTGAATGGCCACCGGCGTCCATTTCGAAATACCGCAGTTCGCAGGCCAGCGAATCCGCATGGAACAGCACTTGCCGCGAAATATCCTTGAACGGGGCGCTGCCGTCCTCTTTGTACGGTTGATGGGCAACCGCCTCCCAGCGAAACCCTTCCTTGGCGGGACGGAACAGCGGTGGCGTTTCAGAATCCATGGATCGGCCCTAGGTAAAGCGATGGTCCGCGACGGCGCGGGCGAAAGCGGCGGCTTCTTCGCTGATCCGATCCCGGGCCAGAAGCAGGTTGCCGCCGATCAGCAACATCGTGTCCGGGCCGTAGAAGTCAAGGATTTCAGCGGTGCGCTCGATCGTCATGCCCCCCGCCGGGACCGGCAGGGCAGGGCATCCCGCCCCATCTCCGCGCGCTTTGCCGGCCAAAGCGAGGCACAGGGCCGGCGAATAGCCGAACCGGCCGCCGTGGCTGGGAAACACCACCGCATCGCAGCCGATCAGGCGAAACAGCGCCCCGATCAGCACATCCGGAGCCACCCGCAACCCGCCCAGGCTGGGGTGGGCAAAGAAAGCCATGTCCGGAAAATCCGCCACCAGCGCCTGGACGTTGGAGAATCCAGCCACCATCGGCGCGACCATCAGACAATCCAGGCCTTCGTCGCGCGCCAGCAACGCCTGCGCCCGCAACTGGTCCAGGTTGCCGGTCAAACTGGGAATATACCGCGTCGGATGCCCGGTTGCCCTGGCCCCCCTGGCAATGCCGGCCGCGCAGGCCCGCACCCGTTCGGCGAACCGGCTGTAGGACTGATCCGCCAGTCCATGGTCGTCCTTGACGAAATCCAGGCCACCGAGGGCAAAACGTTCCGCCAAGGCGCCCAACTGCACGGGCGACAGGCCCTGCGGCTTCAACGCCGATCCGGTGAACGCCCGATGCGCCACGCCCAACCGCCGCCGCAGGCCAGCGATCCCGTGACGCGGCCCGCCGAACGCCGTTCGCAGCGTGTCCGGCACTGCCACATCGTGCAGCACGACATCTTCGTGCAGCGACGTGTTGCCGAACAGCATGTTCAGGAACTGCCCCGCATCCCGCCCGACCGTCGATGTCGCCAGCATGATGCGGACTGAGAACAGCCCGTTGCCCAGGTCGGACATCGCATCAACCTGTCCGACGATATCGGCCAACACCGCTGCATCCGCGATTGCATCCAGCGGCATCTCGACGCTTTGCTCGACCGCGATGGCCTGTGCGCGCGCTGCAACCGAACCGGCGTCGCAGCGAACATGGTAGGTGACCGCGAACCTCATGGCGACGCGATCACCAGCGCATCGACCGCGATGGCACCGTCCGCCCCGAGAATGACCGGATTGATATCAATCGCCTGCAACCCATCGGCCAGCGACAGCGCGGTCTCTTGCAGCCGCATCAGCAGATCGACGAATGCGCCGGACGCTGCAGGATGCCGCCACCGGGGACTCGCCAGCACCCGCCCCAGACCCACCTTCGCCAGGCCAGCCTCGACAAACCCCCGGCTGACCGGAATAGCGAACGTCGCGACATCGGCCAGCGCTTCGGCGAAGAGACCACCCAATCCGGCGATCAGCACCAGCCCGACACCATCCGCGCGGGTGACACCGGCGATCGCCTCCAGACTGCCGGCGATCATCGCCTGAACGATCACCGGCGCGCAGCCGACCGACGCGTACGCCTCCGCTACCGCCGCGGCGTCGCGCAGACCGACATGCACCAGACCGAGCTCGCTTTTATGCGCCACGCCGTCCGCGACGCCCTTCAGCACCACCGGATACCCCAGCCTGACCGCCGCCGCGATCGCCTGCGCCGCCGAACCGCATTCCACGGTCGGCACCGTCCGCACGCCATACTCCGACAGCAGACGCAGGCTCTCCGGTTCCGTCAGTTGGCGTCCTGGCAGCACGCGCCCGGCGGCCGCCTTTGTCTCGGGCAACGCGTCGGCCGCCGGCGTCATCAACGCCCCGATCCCCTCCAGCAGGATGTCGGTTTCAGTGAACACATCGATGCCGCGGTCGATGTAGGTCTGCCGCTCCGCCTCCGGCATCCCCCCGGGCGTCACCACCAGCAGCGGCTTGCCGGATTGCGCCCGAGCGTCGGCCATCGCGGCGCGATAGGGGTCGCCTTGCCAGGGGTTCATCGAATGCACCAGCGCCAGCCCCACCGACACCCCGGCATCCGCCATCAGCAACCCCGGAACCGCCGCCGACCGCCGCATTCCGCCGAAAATCCCCATGTCGAGCGGGTTGCCAATCCGCGAAAACATCTTGTGCGCATCGATCGCCGCGTGTGTTGCCGGCGTCAGCGTGGCCAATGGGACCTCCAGGGCCTCACACCGGTCGGCGATCAGCGACGCCCCCGCACCGGACGTCGAAAGCGCCCCCAATTTGCCCGGACAACTGCCATATTTGTCTAACAGGGCGGCTGCCGTCATCAGCCCCTCCAGCGTCTTGACGGTCGCCACACCGCTGGCCGCGAACAACGCGCGATACGACGCATCGTCGCCGGCCAGACGCGACGAATGCGCCACCGCCGCCGCCGCACCGGCCACCGACAAGCCGATTTTCAACGCCACCACATGCTTGCCCGCCGCATGCGCCGCCAACGCCAGCCGGCGGAACCGGGGGCCGTCGTCCAGGCTGTCGATCAGCAGCACGATGACGCGAGTCGGGCCGTGCCCGATGCCATATTCCATGTAGTCCAGCACCGACAGGTCGGCCTCATTCCCAGCCGAGGCGAACAGCGACAGCCCGGCACCCAGCATGTGCAGGCGGCCCGCCATCGCATCGAACAGGGCGCCGCTGTGGGAAAAAATCGAGATCCCGCCGGGCGTTTGCCGCTTGGCGTGGGCGGTGTTGAAGCCCACCGACAACGGATGATGCGCGTTGTAGATGCCGTTGCAGTTGGGGCCGACGATGCGGATGCCTTCCTCCCGGGCGATCAGCCGCAGTTCGCGCTGCCGGTCCTGACCCGCGGCGTCCAGGCTCTCGGCATAGCCTGCCGACCCCACGATCACCGCCTTCAGCCCGGCGCGGGCGCAGTCGCGCACTGCCTGCACCGCGGCCTCGGCCGGGATAGCCAGGAAGGCGATATCGACCGGGTTTGGAATGGCCGAAAGATCGGGAAAACACGGGATGCCATCGACGTCCTTCAGCCGGCGGCTGATCCCGTGGATGCCGCCCTGAAAGCCTGTGTCGCGGATGTTGGTCAGCACGATATACCCGTGCTTCATCGTATCATCCGACGCCCCGATCACCGCCACCGCTCGGGGATGGAACAAGGCGTGCAAGGCATCCTGCGTGGCGATCTGGGCTGGCATCCGCGAGCAACTCCGCTGTTTTCGGGGCGGCATACTGTCCACCCCCGGCCGCCATGTCCATCGGCACTGTCATGGCCCGGCGCGTTGTGCAGACCGGAGACGATCCTGACGTTGGTTCGGAGATAGACCTGACGGTCACATTGTTGGTTTCGTTATCGCGGAGGGCGACCTCCGCAATAACGAAACCCGCGAAACACGCCTGCCGGAATCCGTCGAATCAGGCGCCTGGGGGCCGATCCCGGGGCAATCGGGTGAATAGACAAAGTTGAAACGCCAAGGTCGCCAGGTCACCAAGAAGGGCTGATGAATGAGCATCGAGTGGGTTAAGGGACCGGCTGAAGCCAGCCACGCCGCGGTGTTCGGCGGTGGACGCGGTTTCTTGGCGTTCTTGGCGTTCCAAGGTGCGGGTTTACCGCAATGCGTTCTCCAGCATTTTAACGATGCCTGGAAGCAGCGTGTCTTCCTTTGAACGTCTTGGCGCGACGTGTTTGAGCCGCCTGGTCCGTCTGGTGCCGCGCCCGTTGGCCCGAACCTGTCGCGTCATGACGTTGGTGGCGGCTTAGGGCAATATCCCAGTCATCGTAAAAATTCTATTCTGTTACTTACAATAAATAGTAAATTCCTCAGTCTATGAAAGTGATTCTGGGCAATCGGCACAGTCCTTGTATTGCTGTTCGGTGTCTTGCCGTTGTTCTGTGGAGTGGGTGTCAGGCCAGGAATTTTTTTGCACGGAGACAGCGCGAGGGCCGCGAAGGACCACTGAGAAACCGCCGCCTTCGACGCAGTGCCTCCACTGGCGGCGGGATAAAATGCTTCCGGCAGTCCCAGACCGCGGTTTCAATCCACCGCTGCGCCAATCCACCGCGATCGCCAATCCAAATATGGGCCGCCAGGTCCCGAGGAGCCACTCCAGCGAATCTCAGTGGTCTTCGTGGTCATCCGGCTTGCCTCCTTGTTAAAACTGAAAACAGACTGAACGAACGCGCGATTTGCCCGCTTCCCCTTTGCACGTTCCCCCTGGCCGCGACACCACGCTTGTCACCCCGCCCAAGCGACGATCGTACAGCACGTCATTGATAAAAGCTGATACAGGCCAGGTGGCTCGCTAATAAATTCATTGCGGACAACAACCGAAACTTGCCCGTCCAGCGTGATGCCCTCCTTCGGTCTTCACGCACAGAACGGTGCGTCCTGCGAGAATTGCCTGGCTCAACCGATGGCCCCGGAGCCGATTCACGGTTCCGCGGCGCTCGTTTGTTCTCTGTGTTAAAGACTCGGGACGTGCGACCCCGATCGAGCAGAACCGCGGCACGACGGCGGTTGGTCCGCGCCGGCCTGACCGGGACATTGCGAGCAGCGCAGCGACGCGGCAATCTGCCGGGATGTGGACATGATACGCGCACAGCGATAGGGACGTGCCGCACCGCTGTGTTCCCAGCAACGACACCGGGCGCGGCTCATCCGCCGCACCTGTTTGGAGACAAAACGATGACCGAGGCCGAACCCATCCTGCTGGCGGACATGCGCGGCCATATCCTGGTCCTGACGATCAACCGCCCGGACCGGATGAATGCGCTGTCGCCCGAACTGTCCGACGCGCTGATCGAGGCCTTCGTCGAAGGCGGTGCCGACCCCGAGGTGCGGGCGATCGTGCTGACAGCGGTCGGCGACCGCGCCTTTTGCGCCGGCGCCGACCTGAAAGCCCGGGCGCAGGAAGATGCGGAGGGCAAACCGTTCCAACCGTTGCTGTCGCGCGTGCAACGGTATCTTTATGAAGTTGTCTATGAAACCATCAAACCAACCATTGCCGCGCTGAACGGTTCGGCGGTCGCCGGCGGACTGGAACTCGCGTTGGCCTGCGACATGCGAGTCGCCGCCGAACACGCATTGCTGGGTTTGCCGGAAGCCAAACGCGGCAAGGGCGCGCATTTCGCCAATATCATGCTGCCGCGGATGATTCCGTCCGGAATCGCGTACGAGATGCTGTATCTGGGCGAATACATCGGCGCCGAGGACGCGCGCCGCTGGGGCCTGGTCAACCGTGTCGTCCCACGCGGCGAGGCGTTGAGCGAAGCCATGCGCATGGCCGAGGCGATCTGCGAAAACGCTCCGGTTTCATTGCGCCGCATGAAGGAAACCGCCATCCGGTCCAATGGGTTGCCGGTGCCCGCGGCGCTTCGACTGAACGAGGGCATCAGTCCGTACAGCAGTGAGGACCGGGTCGAAGGCATCCGCGCCTACGTCGAAAAGCGGAAACCCGTTTGGCGCGGCCGATAAAAGCCAGCCGGTCAGATGCCAATGGGGGAAGCAGTCTGTAACATTGCGGGAATCAAAGAATCCAGGGTTGCTCCGGTGACCAAGGTGTTGTCTGTATCGTTTTTCACCACGCGATCATATCGACGTCCTTAGCTACTCGATTCGGAATGAAATTTCCTGGAATTCGTGCTTGCCTGTTGGCGCGGCATCGCCGATAAATGTGCCGCCGCCTGAAGGAGATGCCCCGTGAAGTACCTGCCGCCATTCGAAATACTGAAGGCGTTTCTGACCATTTCGAACGTCAAAGGCGAACTGATGGTGAGTTGCACCTATGAAAATATGGTGCAGTTGCTCCGTCGGGTGATCATTGGCGTCGAAGTCGATGAGGCATGGTATCTCGATCGGTATCCAGACATCGCCGATGCCATCAGTCAGGGCCTTGTCCAGTCCGCCCGGTTGCATTTCGTCAACGATGGCTATTTCGAAGGTCGTATGCCATTCCCGATCCGCGTCGATGAACGCTACTATCTGGCGCAGAATGCAGGTGTCTCCGACTTCGTGCGCAAAGGCATGCTGGTGACCGGCCAACAGCATTTCGAGGAAAACGGCTATGCGGAGGGCCGCCTGCCGTTCGGGCTTTGATCATTGGGTTCGATGTCGTCCCACGTTGACATCGACACCGTCACACGCGTCGTCCCCGGACTTTAATCGGGGAACGGTCCGAGCGCCGATTTCGGCTCAG
>JAYUEJ010000690.1:0-3555 GCA_043739265.1 Rhodopila sp.
CTGTCGTCGCCGAACCGGCTCCAGGGCAGGATGTGATCGACCTGCACCCGGTTGTCGCCGGCGGCGATCCAGCCGGGGTCCATATAATCGCCGGTGTAGAGACACCAGCCATTCTGTTCGTTCCAGAGTTCGTAACGCAGCAACTCATCGTCGCTTCCCGGGCGGTCGAGGCGTTCGGCCAACGCCGCACGCGATTTGTCTCGTTTCTTGTTTTGGTCCTCGATGCCCTTTTTAATTCGGTCGCGTTCTTCGGGGCCTTTGCCGATGTCGCGGGCCAGTTCGACGTGCATAAAGTCCGGCACGCCGTGCTTTTGAACGATCGCGCGCACCTGTTTCAACATCTCGGTCACCGCCTTGCGGGCCACCGGATTGCGCACATCTTCCAACGAAACCGAGACGCGCGCCGAATGGTCGTAGCCCACGTCGTTGCAGGCCTCGGAATAGACTTTCCCGAGTCGTAATGGTTCCACCAGCCGGCGTGCGGCTTTGGCGGAGATATGGCCGGCGCGGGTGAACTGGCCGAAGGTGCCTTTCTCGACCCCGTCCATGACGGCGTCCAGAAGCAGGCCATCCAGTTCAGCATCGACCAGACCGGCTCGGATCGACGCCGGGTCTTCCCGGAATGACAGCACTTCCGCGATACGGTCCCGCAGCACGGGGTTGTGCATCAGCATCCGCCAACCGGACGGGCCGACGACGTTGCGCAGCGTGTAGGTGCCTTCCGCCGCCGCGCCACTGCGGGCGACGATATCGTTTTTCTCATCTTTTTCCGACACGCCGAGGAATCGCGTTCGCTTATCCAACTCCAGGGTTTTGCGGACAGCGATGTATGAAATTCCCTTGGTTTTGCCGAAGTCCTCGGCAATCAGCGCGATCTCGGCGGCATCCAGTCGCCGATCCGGGCCAGCGACGGCGGACAGCGAGATCGTCGCCAGCCGCGACAGCAGCCGGAACATTTCAAAAGCGTTCGAACGGCGGGCGGTGCGCTTCTCCGTCCGCTCGAACGGACAGAACTGCACCATGTGCTCACTGTCCTGAAGCGGGCGTTGAAAGAACGCGATCCGGCTGAAATCTTCCTCCAGGGCTTCCGTCGCCGCCAGATTACCGCGACGCCGCTGTTCGGCGAAAATCTGCCGCACTTCGCTTTCCTGATCGGTGCGAAGAATCGAGCGGGTGAAGTCGCCGCGGTTCCGTTTGCGATCTTTGAATGCCGGATCGGCGGCGAACATCTGACCGACCGTGCGATAGCCTTGCAACCGCTCCTGAGTTGCCGCGATGGCTTTCTTCATCTTCGACGTTTCATCGGCGGCGTTCGCACCCGCATCTCGCTTCGCGTTCGATTTGAAGCCGCGATGTTTGGCGATGTGACCGAGGGTCACGGCCAGTTCCGATCCGGACAAGGTACGATCGAAGGCCTCGGCCCGCAGTCGCCAGGGATTGAGTCCGTTCTGGCCTGGCTCATCGCAGTCGGCGTTTGGCCGCAAGTCCGGCTCGTGCTGCCTGATGGCTTTCTGGCCAAGCGCGTCGCTGTCGGCGGTGTGCAGCAATCCCGCATCGTGAAACAACCGCCTGATCTCGTTCATCCGCTGGCGACGGCGCCGGATGACCCGCCGCTGGCCGCGATGGAGGCGGCGCACGGCGTTGGTCGGCGTTCGTTCCTTGGCGGTTTCCGGTGCGTCGAAAGTACGAACACCCGCCGCCACGATAGTCAACTCGCCCGCATCGGAATCGATGTCCAGGAGTGCCCACCCGATGGAGGCGATTCCACCGTCGATACCGAGAGTCCGCATTCGATTTTCCCCAGGCGGTAAACCGCTCTTGACAAGGGAGCATCATTACATGAAAACAGCGGTAGGGAAATCGGTAGGAAAGCCACGGCAAAGTGGTTTTTACCACTGAAGGATAACCCCCGGGTCTGCTTGCAGGTCCGGGGGGATTCTCTTCGGTGAATTGGTATTTTATCGTCGGACTCTAAAGTGTCTAATCCTGGAGTTCCGCGTTCCTATCAGAGGCGTGGATGGAGGGCTTCCGTTGCTTCGCCCTGTCGCGGCGCACATAGCGCGCCGTCGTGTCGATCATATCCATCAGCGCATCTGGATGGGTACCGGCGTTGCGGTCCTTGATCGTTGCCACGGTCTGATCGAACAGCCGCCAGCGGACCGCGTCCTCGATGAACTTGGACAGATCGCCCTTCTTCATGCCCTGGCTGCCGAGGTAGGTTCGAAGCGCAAGATCCGTGTCCTTTGTCCAGGAGATGGTCAGGCGGGTCAGGTCCGAGGCGGGCATAAGACACCTTTGTGCGGATAGTCGTACAAGCAGATATAAGCGACCGTCCGCTCACTTTCAACCAACCTGGCTTCACAGCCACGCCTCGATCACAGGCGCATGGCGGCCGCACCATCCTCACCAAACCACCTCCACGCCATAGGCGGCAAACACCGGGTGGGCGGTGACGATCGGCAGCGTTTCCAATCCGGCCTGCGCGATCAGCATGCGGTCGAACGGGTCGCGATGCGGCCCCGGCAGGCCGCCGGCGCGATGCGCATGCTCCATGCTGATTGCCAGGGCATGAAAGCGGGATCGCCGCAGCAGTGACGCATACTCGGCGATCAACCGCTCCACCTCCGGCCATTTGCCGACCCGGTGCTTGGTCGTGATCTCCCACGCCGATACCGCGCTGACATAGACCGTGCTGTTGGGGTCCGCGATCATGGCCCGCGCCGGCGCGGGCAGGCGGGGATCGTCGGTCCACCACCACACCAACGCATGCGTATCGAGCAGCAGCCTCATTCCCAGAGGGCCTGTTCATCGTCCGGCAGGGGATCGAACAGCGCGTCCGGGACGGCAAGGCCCTTCAGCAGACCGGGCTGGCGCGGCAGCGCGTCGTCCACCGGCACCAGCCGCACGATCGGCTTGCCGGCGCGCGCGATCACAATGTCCTCCCCGGCCGCGGCGCGGTCGATCAGGCGGGAAAGCTGGGTTTTGGCGTCATAGAGGTTCACGAGTTCGGACATAGCGGCACCCGGTTGACAAAGGGTCAACGCGACCGAAAAAATCTGCGGGCCGCGAAAACTTATTTGGTTAGGTTAGTTGGTCTGGTCGGTTTATGCAAGGGTTCGGTTGCGCCTGGCCAGGGCAATCGGGTGAACCAGGCAATTCTCGCAGGACGCACCGTTCTGTGCGTGACGACCGGCGGAGGGGGGGGCGCCAGATGGGCAGCTTAGACCGTGTTCTGCAATGAATTTATTAGCGAGCCACCTGGTCTGTATCAGCCTTGATCAATGACGTGCTGCGCGATCGCCGCCCGGGCGGGGTGACAAGCATGGTGTCCCGGCCAGGGGGAACGTGCACATCGCGCGTTTGTTCAGTCGGTTTTCAGTTTTAACACGGAGGCAACCGGAGGACCACGAAGACCACTGAGATTCGCTGTGCTTGCACTTCGGGACCTGAGTGCCCGCGATTTTGGATTGGCGATCACGGTGGATTGGCGCAGCGGTGGATTAAAATAGCGGTCCCGGACTGCCGGAAGCATTTTATCCCGCCGCCAGTGGCGGC
>JAYUEJ010000691.1:0-3549 GCA_043739265.1 Rhodopila sp.
CCCTGCGCCCGGGTTTCCGTAACGCTGGCATCAAAGGCCCGCCTGAGTAATGAACTTGGTGTTCAAATAAGCCTCGATCGCCTCCGAACCACCTTCCGACCCATACCCCGAATCCTTCACGCCGCCGAACGGCACTTCCGGCAACGCCAGGCCCATGTGGTTGATCGTTATCATACCGGCCTCCACTGATGCGGCAATCGCATTCGCCGTCTTCGCCGAACGAGTATAGGCATACGACGCCAGGCCAAACGGCAGCCGGTTCGCCTCGGCCACCACATCGTCGAAGCCGCGGAACGGCGAGATGATCGCCAGCGGTCCGAACGGCTCCTCATTCATCACGCGCGCTTCCATCGGCACGTCGGTCAGAACCGTCGGTTCGAAGAAGTTGCCCTTGTTGCCGATGCGGTTGCCGCCGGTGCGGATGGTGGCACCCTTTTGCGCGGCGTCGCCGATGAAGGTTTCCATCGCGGTTATACGGCGCGCGTTTGCCAGCGGCCCCATGGTGCTGCCGGCATCCAGGCCGTCGCCGACCTTCAGCTTCTTGGTGTGGGCAATAAAGCCTTCAACGAACCGATCATACACGCTTTCCTGCACCAGCATCCGCGTCGGCGACACGCACACCTGCCCGGCGTTGCGATACTTCGCCCCGGCGAGCATGCGGCTGGCGGCATCCACATCCGCATCGTCGAACACGATGGCCGGCGCATGTCCACCCAGCTCCATCGTCACACGCTTCATGTGCAACCCGGCGATGGCGGCCAATTGCTTGCCGATCGCGGTCGAGCCGGTGAACGACATCTTCCGGATCACCGGATGCGGGATCAGATATTCCGAAATCTCCGACGGCACGCCGAAAACCAGATTGATCGTCCCCGCCGGCACCCCGGCATCGGCAAACGCCCGGATCAGTTCGGCGGGGGACGCTGGTGTTTCTTCCGGAGCCTTCACGATAATCGAGCAACCCGCGGCCAATGCCGCCGACAGTTTGCGCACCACCTGGTTGATCGGAAAGTTCCAAGGGGTGAAGGCGGCGACCGGGCCGACCGGTTCTTTGATGACCAACTGATAGACGCCCTCGGCGCGGGCGGGAATGACGCGGCCATAGGCGCGGCGGGCTTCCTCGGCGAACCAGTCGATCACGTCGGCGCCGGCCATCACTTCGCCCTTGGCTTCAGCGAGCGGCTTGCCCTGCTCCATCGTCATCAGACGGGCGACATGGTCGGCGCGCTCCCGCAGCAGGTCGGCCGCCTTGCGCATGATTTTGGAACGGTCGAAGGCGGAGATTTTCCGCCATGTCTTAAATCCCTTGTCGGCGGCTGCCAAAGCGCGATCCAGGTCGGAGATCGAAGCATGCGGCACGGTGCCGATCTTGTCCCCGGTGGCTGGATTGACCACGTCGATCGTGCGGCCGGCCGAAGCCGGACCCCAGGCGCCATCAATGAAAAGCGAAACGTCGGAATACATTTTTCCTGTCCTTCATTCACCGGCTGCATAGCCCGCAATCTCGTGACATGGCGTCAACCGGCGGCACCTTCAACACAGGGCCTGGCGTTATATCCGACCCCATAACGGGCCGCTGGGCTGCGGAACCGCCTCCGCGATTGCCAAGGATCGGACAGATCGCACCCGCGTCCTTGTCGCGCCGTCAGCTTGGTGGTTCAACCGGCGGCATGATGCGTTTTCTTCCTTCCAGATGGTTGCCTGCCCTGATTTGCGCCTCGCTGGCTGTGTGGGGGCTGCTATCGCTCGGGCAGCCGGCTATGGGGGCTGGGCTCCGGTCTGTTTCCGCTCCCCCATCCTCCGGGGTGACCCTGGCGGCAGACGACGGCGTCATGGTTCACGAAGCGTGGGCGCGCGCCTCCGCCGGGGCCGCCACCACCGGCGCGGCATACATCATGCTGATGGGGGGCGCCCGGCCGGACAGCCTGGTCAGCGTCAGCACGCCCGTGGCAGCGACCGCCGCCGTGCATGAGACGATCAACGACAACGGCGTCATGAAAATGCGCCCGGTCCCGATCCTACCGATTTCACCCGGCCAGATGATGACCTTCGCGCCGAGCGGCACGCACATCATGCTGATGGGGCTGAAACACAAGTTGACGGCAGGCGAGAGCTTCCCAATGACCCTGACATTCGCCCACGCGACACCGGTTACCGTTCAGGTGCTGGTCCGGGCAATGGCTCAAGGTGCGCCGTCAGGCGGACACGACCATGGGCGCATGTAACGCCGGTCGGCAATCAGGCTGACTCGCCATCCCCGGTGGCCGCTTGCATGAATAACCAAAAGTTAATCGCCGATTTGCCGGATGCGCGCACTTCTGGCATACGCCGCGGCCACGGCGCCGCTGGCATAACGATTCGGCGGCTCGACTGAACGAAACAATGAGGAGGGGAAAACCCCAATGAGTGCGGCGCAAATCCTGATCATAATCTGCGGCCTTGCAGCACTGGTCTATGGTTTCATCACCAGCCGGCAGGTTCTTGCCGCCGATGCCGGAACGGCTCGGATGCAGGAAATCTCGGCCGCCGTGCAGGAGGGCGCTCGTGCCTACCTGAACCGGCAATACGCCACCATCGGCATTGTCGGCGTCGTCATCCTGATCCTGCTGGGCCTGCTGCTGGGCAAGCACACGGCGATCGGCTTCGCCATCGGCGCCATCCTGTCGGCCGCCGCAGGTTACATCGGCATGAACGTGTCGGTTCGCGCCAACGTCCGCACCGCGCAGGCGTCGCGTAAGGGACTGGCCGCCGGCCTGGACGTTGCCTTCAAGGCAGGCGCCATCACCGGCATGCTGGTGGTTGGCCTCGGCCTGCTCGGCGTCGCCGGCTATTACTTCGTGCTGCGCGCCGGCTACACCGAGGCGATGACCGACGACCAACTCCGGAAAGTCCTGGAAGCCATGGTCGCACTGGGCTTCGGCGGTTCGCTGATCTCCATCTTCGCGCGCCTCGGCGGCGGCATCTTCACCAAGGGCGCTGACGTGGGCGCCGATCTGGTGGGCAAGGTCGAAGCCGGCATCCCCGAGGATGACCCCCGCAATCCGGCCGTGATCGCCGACAACGTGGGCGACAACGTCGGCGACTGCGCCGGCATGGCCGCCGATCTGTTCGAGACCTACGCCGTGACCATCGTCGCAACCATGCTGCTGGCGGGGATCTTCTTCACCGGCGCCACTCGCGACGCGCTGCTGATGCTGCCGCTTGGCATTTGCGCAATCTGCATTCTGACCTCCATCGTCGGCACCTACTTCGTAAAGCTTGGCCCGGATAACGGGATCATGTGGGCGCTGTACAAGGGCCTGATCGTCACTGGCGGCCTGTCGGTGGTCGGTATCGCGATCATCATCGCGATCACCACCGGCTTCAGCACCAAACTGGAACTGGTCGGCGGCGGATCGGTGAACGGCTGGAACCTGTTCGTCTGCGCCATCGCCGGCCTGATCGTGACCGGGCTGATCGTGGTGATCACCGAGTATTACACCTCCACCGAATACCGTCCGGTGAAGTCGATCGCGCAAAGCTCCACCACCGGTCACGGCACCAACGTGA
>JAYUEJ010000692.1:0-3545 GCA_043739265.1 Rhodopila sp.
GCTCCAATACAACTTGTTGAGCGAT
The DNA here is from genome assembly GCA_043739265.1 of Rhodopila sp. Classification (GTDB taxonomy): domain Bacteria; phylum Pseudomonadota; class Alphaproteobacteria; order Acetobacterales; family Acetobacteraceae; genus Rhodopila. Next base: position 26 of record JAYUEJ010000692.1, read on the forward strand.
GCCTCGGGCCCGACCGGCTCACCCTTGATCAGGCGGCTGATGCTGCGCAGGCCGGCAAGGCGCATCAGCTCCAGATCGATGTAACTGGCCGCGAGCTTCTGCCGGATGCCCGGGTCGTCGGCCACGCGCCCGCCGCCGGGGCGGGCAGCGGCGGCGCGTTCCAGGATCGCATCGAGATCGCGGCGGAAGCGGACCTGGCGGGGCAGGGCTTCCTCGGGTCCGCGTTCGTAGGTCAGCGTAGTCATCGCGATCCGCCAACCCTCATTGAGTTCGCCGACCAGGTTTTCCCGCGGCACGCGCACATCGTCGAAGAACACCTCGTTGAACTCGGTTTCTCCCGTGATCTGCACCAGCGGCCGGACGGTTATGCCCGGCGAGCGCATGTCCAGCAGAATGAAGCTGAGCCCCTTATGTTTGGGCACCGAGGCACCGGTGCGCGCGAGGAGGATGCACCATTGTGCGTATTGGGCGAAGCTGGTCCAGATTTTCTGGCCGTTGATGACGAAATGGTCGCCGTCGAGCGTGGCGCGGCAGCGGAGCGAGGCCAGATCGGACCCACTGTTCGGTTCGGAGAAACCCTGGCACCAGATTTCTTCGCTGGAGAGGATCTTCGGCAGAAAGCGCCGCTTCTGTGCCTCCGTGCCATGCTCCATCAGCGTGGGCGCCGTCAGGTTGCGGCCGATGATATTGACGCTCTCGGGCGCGTTCGCCCGCGCGAGCTCCTCCTGCAAAATCGCCTGCTCGACGAGCGTCGCGCCGCGGCCGCCATACGCGCGGGGCCAGGCAACGCCACTCCATCCGGCGGCGTGCAGCCGATGCTCCCAGGCCAGCCGGAACGCGAAACGCTCGGCCTCGTCCTCGGGCTCCTGCACGGTCGTTCCCCAACCGGCAGGCAGGTTTTCGCGCAGCCAGTCACGGACCTCGCCGCGGAACGATTCCTCGGTGGGACTGAAGCGGAAATCCATCGATTTTCCTTTCTACGGCAGGACGGGCAGCGCGCTTCGCCGGGCGATGCGAGGACCGTCGTTCACGTCTTTGGCTTCTTCGTCCCGGGCGTTGACGCAACGGGTCGTTTCATTCGGCTCATTGAACACCACGCAAGTCTCGGCGCAGAATTTTGCCGGTCGGCCCTTTCGGCAGTTCGTCGAGGATCCGCAGTGAGGTCGGAATCTTATAGGAGGCGAGCAGGGCGCGACAGTGAACGAGCAGTGCTTCGGGTTCCACCGTGGCGCCGGGTTTCAGCGCGACATAGGCTTTCGGCACCTCACCCATCACGTCATCGGGTTCGGCGATGACGGCGGCTTCGGCCACGGCGGGGTGGCTGTATAATGCCTCCTCGATATCCGCGGGATAGATGTTCTGGCCGCCGCGAATGATAAGATCCTTCTTGCGGTCAACGATCGTGAAATGGCCGTCCGGATCCATCTGTCCGAGATCGCCGGTATGCAGCCATCCGTCGCGGATCGCCTGCGCGGTCATCTCCGGCAGTTTGTAATAGCCCTGCATGACGCAATCGCCCTTGATGCAGATCTCGCCGACCGTGCCGAACGGAACAACGCGGCCGTTGTCGTCGCGGATGGTGATGGCGATGCCCGGAAGCGCGCGTCCGACGGATTTGGGGCGGTGCATCTGGCCATCTTCGCCCAGCTTTACTTCATGCATCGCGTTCAAAGCGGTCGCCTCGGTCAGCCCGTAGCCGGTGATGACGACGACCTTGTTACCGGTGCATTCCAGCACGCGCGCCAGCACGGCGGCGGGAACCGGAGCGCCCCCGGTGACGATGCGGCGCACGGAGGCCAGGTCGTATTGCGCGACCGACGGGTGGTTGAACACCTTCTGCAGCATGGTCGGTACGGCGGGGAAGAAGGTACAGTGGTGGGTCTGGATCGCCTGCATGCAGGCCACCGGATCGAAGCGGCGCAACAGCACCATCGTGGCACCGAGAACCATCATCGCGTTGATGCACTGATTGAGCGAGAAGGTGTTGTAGAGCGGAAGCGCGCAGAGCGTGACCTCATCCGGGGCGAGGCCGACCCATTCCGGTGTACGGTCGTAATTCGATTCGAGATTGCCGATGCTGAGCATGACCCCCTTGGCCTTGCCCGTGGTGGCACTGGTGTAGAGCATCAGCGCAATATCGCCGGTATCGAGCGCGGCAGCGGCGAGGGCGGCGGCGGGATCACCGCGCAGCGTGGCGGCATCCTCAACCGGCATGGCAGCGGCGGCGGGATGGCCGCCCTGGACGAAGACGCGGATGAGCGAAGGGCAGCGAATCGGCAGGTCGGCCGGCAGCCGGTCCGCGAAGGCGGCCTCGATCACCAGGAACTCGACCTCGCAGGTTTCCAGCACATGTTCGATTTCGTTCGTGCGGTAATGCATGTTCATCGGCACGACGACGATGCCCAGCATGAAGGCGGCGTATTCCAGCACGATGAAGGCCGGGCTGGTTTCCAGCATCAGTCCCAGCTTCTGGCCGCGGCGCATGCCAGCGTTCGCGAAACCCGCGGCATAGGCCTGCACATCGCGCAGCAGGCGGGCATAGGTCCAGCTTTCGCCCTCAAAATACAGTGCGGCCTTGTCGGGCTGAAGCCGGGCCTGGCGTATCAATGCATCGGCTCGATTGCTCACGCGAGCGCTCCTCCAAGGTCGGTTTCGTGTATGGCCGGGTGGTTCAGCGGTTGCTGAACCGGTGCCGCTCCGTGCGATGCCGGGGTTGCCATGATGGGGCGGGCCCCAACCCTGTAAAACTGCACGGTCGCGGCGTTGCACGCAATGTTGTGGCCTTGTCGTTAGGCACCCTGCGCGCTGGAGTCCGGACGATGCGGCGTGCGATGCTCGCCAAAGTGGGTGATCTTGGCGTCTGGTAGTGACGGTGTATCGCTGGCCGGCGTCTTGCCGTTCGACTACGGAGTGGGTGCCCGGCCATGTTTTTTTTGCACGGAGGCAGGCCGAGGGCGATGGAGACGACAGCCGCCTTATCCAACCATGCGCGCGGCAGGCCGGAGCGGCTTAGGCGGCCTCCAACAATAAGCGAGTCTACCAGCGCACCATTTTCACGTCAGGGCCGGGCTTGGCCCCATTTGCATCGGGATAAGCGATGGCCTGACAAAATTCTGTCCCAAGGGTGCGCCATTCTTTCCTCGTCATGGCCGGGCTTGGCCCCATTTGCATCGGGATAAGCGATGGGCTGACAAAATTCTGTCCCGAGGGTGCGCCATTCTTTCCTCGTCATGGCCGGGCTTGGCCCGGCCACCCACGACTTTGGTTGGTTCAGCATCGCAAGTCCCAGGTTGCCGAACCAGGCCCGCCCATGACATCAGCCGATAGTTCACCCGCCGACCTTCCCCCGATCACCCGGAACAGCAGCAACAAACCTTGACATATTTCCTATATTAATCTACAGTCCAAGGAATGGAAGCCTTATCCTCCCCCTATCCGGTCATCGGTTTTTCCGCGCTCGTGTGTCGCCAGCTCGTTTACACCCTCACCCGCCTGTTGCCGCCGCCGATTGATGACACGC
>JAYUEJ010000693.1:0-3530 GCA_043739265.1 Rhodopila sp.
ATCGACCGGATTGCTACGTTTGGGGAGCCTTAGGGGGTCCTTCGTTGCTGGCCCGCCGCGATCAGGCGACAAGGCCCGGGGCGGTGGCGATCTGACGGCGGATGGGGTCGGGCTGGTCTGGCATGATGCGGGACGGTGTCGGCCGCGGACGGGTCTTCCAGGTCGCGGTTACCATATGCAAAACAGCCCGGCATGGTTTGCCGCGGCCATCTATTCGCTCAAAGAGGATAGTTTTTTGTCTGCCAGGTTGACGCGTTACCGCTGGTCGGGGCTTTGCTCGGGACTATAAATCACATCTGCAAATTACGTAATTTGCAGTTTTGGATCGATTGACGTATATTGAGCAAAGATCGATAGACAGGAGCCGTCGAGATGGGCCACGTCATTCCCGCCTCCGAATTCACCCGGAATTTCGGACGTTATCAGATGCTTGCGCAGCGCGAACCGGTTGCGGTGACCAGTCATGGACGCACTACAGGGTATTTCATCGCCGCCGACGACTATGAGGACTTCAAACGTTTCAAGGAGTCCCGCCGCAGCTTCGCGACCGCGGAGTTGTCGGAGGAGAAGGCCACCGCGATCAGCGCCTCGCGGATGGATGCGAGGCATGCGCACCTTGATGGCATGCTCGACGATTAGCCGGGCCTGTGGCGATCCCCGGGCCGGAAGCGGGTCTTGTCATTTCCTACGCATACAGGTGGCACCACGAGCATTTGGCGGGTCATGAGGAAGGTCGCAAGAATCGTCCGGCCGTCATCGTGCTTGCCACTAAACAACAGGGCGGTGCGTTCATGGAGGTCACAGTGTTGCCCATTACGCACCGTCCGCCGGATAACCCCGATTGGACGATAGAGATACCACTGCCGGTCAAGCGCCATCTTGGGCTCGATGACGCCCGATCGTGGATTGTGATTGCCGAGGGTAACGATTTTCTCTGGCCTGGCTACGATATCCGCAAAGTCCCGGGGGCGGATCGCTACGACCATGGCTTCCTGCCGCCGCGTTTCTTTGATCGGGTGGTGACAGCCTTCGACGCATTGCGGCGCGGGGGCAATGCCCGAACGGTGTCCCGTGAATAAAGCAGGGGGCTGCTCAACTCAGGGCGGCCTCCGGTTCCCGAGCGAGAATGGTCATCACCGCTCCGGCGCTGGGGTCCAAAAGGGTGCGGCTTTGCTCCCAGTTCTGTAACGTGGCGATGGGCACATGGATCGCTTCGGCGAAGCACCGTTGGGACAGGCCGAACCGCTTGCGGATGATCGCCGGGGAGATGATGTCTTCGTGGTTGATGGTTTCGTCCGGGTCGTAGCCTGCCGCGCGCATGTGGCCGTGGATGGGCTGTTCGGTGGTCGCGTCGATCTCGGCAAGATCGGCGTCCGGTGCGGCGGGGGCATATCAAGCGAAGACGGACAGACGAAAGCAAGACAGGACCAAACAGCGAAGGTTGATGGAGGCGGCGAGACGGCATAATCCCACGCGGCCTCCAACGTAACAATTTCGGCATTTGGCTATTTGGTTCGGCTACGCTGACCATAATTCTGTATAAACGATTTCACCATGCGACCCATTAAACGAACGTCGTTACATAAAATCGTATGACGGGCACAATGGTGTGAATGTATTATTTATCGGACCAGCCGGAGTATTGATGCCTTGCGAAGGGGAAACGGAGAGCTTGCGATGCCTTCTCGGACTCAATCCAGCGGCGCGGAGGACTGGAATCGCTTGCCTTGTGTCGAAGTCCCTTTAGGCAATAACACTGCCGCCGATACGACGGCAAATATCAACTCTGTGCGCGGTCTCGCTTGTTTGCTGGTTGTCGCCCTTCATGTGGTGGGCGATTCAGACTCAAATGGTCTTCATTTGCCGACGACCTCCTACTGGCATTACGTGATGACCAGCGTAGAATTCCTGCGGATGCCGCTGTTTACCGCGCTGTCCGGGTACCTTTATGCAAATCACCGTGTGACCCGAGCGGAGTTTTCCGGATTCTGGATAAAAAAGCTGCGTCGATTGGCCGTGCCGCTTGTGTTCGCGACGGTGGTTTTTTGGTCGCTTCGCCATTACGCTCACGGTGAGCAGACATCTTTGATGGAGGCGTTGCTATTTCGCTATGGTCACCTATGGTATTTGCAGGCATTGCTGATTCTTTTCGCGGCGATCTCGATTTCAGATGCGTTCTTTCAAATCAGTTCCGTAAGTCTCGTACTGGCTGGACTGTCGGCGATCATGATCTCGGCAGGGGGACTTCCGATCTCCACATTTTTTGACCTGACCGGCGCGTTCTATCTTGCACCCTATTTCCTGTTCGGAATCATCCTGCGGGAGCGGCCGCAATGGCTGCAAGATCCGCGCTCGGGCGTGTTGGCCGCGGGAATCATCATCATCGTGCTGACGAGTCAGCAACTCGGATTGTTCGGCCTCGCCATTGAGATTACGTCGCTACAGTTGCCGGCCGCCGTGGCTGGTATGGCCGGGGTGGTCTTCCTGCTGCAACGGTTTCCGAACAGCGTGTTGCTCGCGGGAATCGGACGTTACTCTTATACTATTTATCTTTGGCACATCCTGGCCAGCGCGGCGGTCAGAGATGGTCTGATCAAAGTGGGCGTAACCGCGATCCCGACGCTGTTCATACTCGGACTTATAGCCGCGATCGCCGCGCCGATGGCGCTCTATCACCTGGCGCGGCGAATCCCGCTGCTAAGCGTGGCATTCACGGGTGAGCGGCGGATTCCGATCACAAGGAAGCCCTCGATCATCCGGCAAGGGTCCGTGTTGGTGCAGCCGCCGTTGCCGTCATGACCGCGTCCCGGCAGGTCCCACTGTTCCGGGGCTAACATCCGTGGATGCCAGCCGAACCTCACAGGTTGCGACGTCCTCTGCCGCCTTGTTGGCGAGTTTGGGGGGCGTTCCGCCGATGACAAGCGCCTCGCGCAGGGCGCCAGACAGACGTGACTCTTGCAATTTACCCAGTACGATGCGATTTCATTGACAATGAACATCGTGACCAAGCCGGTTCGGCCGGCACAGCAGCAGCCTGAGCTTACGCCGCCCGGATCGCCCCCGCACGTAGCGGTTGCGGCGGGATTCCTTGACCACGACCACGCCGTGATCCGCTCTGACGACGACACCGATGAGGATTTTGAGGCTCGCCGCCGTGTGTTGGCCGCGGCGCTGTCGTTCGCACGCAAGGGTTGATACCTTTCCTGTTGTAGGAAGGCGACTTCGTGTGGTGTTCCTTTCCGCAACGCGAGAACCCAGCGGTGCCCGGGCCAGGGCATGTTGCCTACACGCTTGCGGTATCCGGTGTAACCACTGCCTCGGGCAGCCAAGAGTTCTCGACCCTGGTGGCCTATACTACGAGCCGACCTTGGACTTCCCCGACCTGTCCGTTGGGCGTGTTCCTGTTCGACGCGCAGGCCGCCGCGAGTCTTGGCCAAGCCCGCGCCTTCGTCATGGATCTTCGGCGATTGGCAGCCGTACCGGTGACGGTCGATTGGTTCCCTCGGCTGGATCATCGCCCCGGCGGCGGC
>JAYUEJ010000694.1:0-3530 GCA_043739265.1 Rhodopila sp.
GCGCGGACACCCCACAGCCAGACCGCCAACAGCCCGCGCACCTGCACTTCACCGATCAGACCCGTCGCGGTGATGCCGGCACCCTGGAGCATCCACCGCATGCTGCGCCTGGTTGCGCAGGCCAGCAGCAACGCCGAAGCCGGGTCGGTCGGCAACGCCCGCAGCAGCGCCTTCACCCCCGCGCGATGCGTCTGCACAACATCGAACCGCCGCATGAGCAGATCGAATAACCGGTCCCGCACCGGCCCGTCGGACGGCGCATCCAGCAGTGCCGATTGGTCGGCGAGAACCCCGAACCGCGCCAGGATCGCGCCGCGAGAGCCAAACCGTCCACGCGCTTCGGCCAAAGACAGCCCGGCGGCACGCGCGGCGGCGGCTACGTTGACCGTGCGCCAGCCCGTCTCACCCGCCAGACGGAACGCCGCGGTCACCAGGGCGGTATCGAATTCCGAATCGGTCATGGTCAGAAGATAGGGTGCGGTGTCACCGGCTCAACCCGCCAGTTCCCGAGATCGTCGCGTTGCCGCCGCGATTGCCTGAGACATCGCGACCGGCCAGGCGTCAGGGTTCATCAGCACCGACAACGCCTCGGCCGTCGTGCCGCCGGGACTGGTGACCGCGACGCGCAAGGCCGCTGCGTCCTCGGGACTGGCGGCCAGCAGCGCGCCGGAACCGGACACCGTCTGCCGCGCCAGCAACCGGGCGAGGTCGGGCGGAATGCCTTGCTCGATCGCCGCCTGTTCCATCAGTTCGGCGAGCAGGAAGACATAGGCCGGGCCGCTGCCGGACACCGCGGTGACGGGGTCGAGCAGTGCCTCGTCGTCAACCCAGGCGACTTTGCCGATGGCCTGCAGCAGACGGTCGCACAACGCCCGTTGCGGCGTGCTGACGAGCGGGCTGGGGCAGCCGACCGTGACACCCTGGCGAACGGCCGCCGGCGTATTGGGCATCGCGCGGACGATCGCCGCCGACGGGCCAAGCAGCGCCCCGATGCCGGCAATGGTGCGCCCGGCCATGATCGAGAGGAAAACCGTGTTGGGGGCGAATCGAGCATAATCCGGCAGCGTCGCTGCGGCGTTCTGCGGTTTTACCGCCAAAACCACCGCCGCCGGCGCGAATCCGGGCGGGATCGCGCCGGCATCGGCGACAACGGTTACGTCAGCTCCGGCGAACCCGGCCGCCGATGGCGCGGGATCGACGGCGACGGACGGCGCCAGTCCCTGTTCGCGCCAGCCGGCCAGCATCGCACTGCCCATCCGCCCGCAGCCGACCAGGAGAATAGGGGGTATCGCGCCTGTGGTCATCGTCATCCCGTGATCATCATGTTTCGTTTCATACCGGCCCAGAGTATCGCGATACGGACCGTCTGGCCAAGGTCCATGCGCCTTTCCTTAATGGCCAGGACAGGTTCGGCTATCGACCCGCAGCGTCCCCGGTCACGCCTCCCCGACACAATCCAGCATCGCCGCGGCCAGCGCATCGGCCGGCGACTTGCCGCCCCACAGCACGAACTGGAAGGCCGGGTAGAACCGCTCGCACTCGGTCAGTGCGATATCGACCAGATCCTCCAGGCTTTCCGGTGACGCGCCCTGAGTCCCGCGCAGCAGAACGGCATGGCGGAACACCGGCATGCCGTCGTCGCTTTCGAGTCCAAAATGCCCCAGCCACAGCTTTTCGTTGGCCAGCGTCAGCAGCTCATACAGCGCGGTCCGCTGCTTTTCCGGCACTTTCAGGTCGAAGGCGCAGGTGAAGTGCATCACGCTGATTTCATGCGACCAGTTGAAAAACAGGCCGTAGTCGCACCAGTGACCCGGGGCCTCGGCGGCCATTTCGGAATCACTCCGGCGGTCAAATTCCCATTCATTCGCGGCGACGATTTGCTCCATCATATCGAGGGGATTGGCGGCGTTGTCCAACGACGTGGTCAGCGAGGCTGACATGCGGGGTCTCCCGTCAAAAGGAAGGCCGAGCGTGACCTTCACCCCCGGAACAGTGCTGCAACCGAAAACGCATGCGAAGCGCGTCGGAGTCGCCCAGAGTTGGTCACAAGACAAGCCTATCCATGTGTTCGCGCCGCCCGCAAGAGGGATCGCTTCATTTTCGCGCAACATCGGATGGTTTTGTTTTCCGAATCGGGATCGCCGTGGAAAGTGATCGTTCGTTGTCACAAACCCTCAGCCGCGCCCGGGTCCTGGCCCGGCGATTCCAGCGCCGTCACCCGCGCCTCCAGCGCCGCCAGCCGGGCGTCCAGCGCGCCTTCCTTGGCCTCCGCCGCCTCCTGGCCGGCGCGGGCGTTGGCGGCCAGTTCCTGGATCGCCTCCAATTCCTCCCGCCGCACCAGATCAAGCCGCTGGATCAAATCGTCCATCCTGGCCCGCATCATCGCCTCGGCTTCCTCGCGCAGTCCGGCCAGGGCCGAAATCGCACCGCCGGCCACACCGGCGATGTCGTCGAAGAATCGAGGCCGATCGTTCATGGCAAGCTCCTGTCTAACGAGGCGACTTTCGCAGCCGCCGTTCCTTACGTATAGAACGCAACCATGATCCTGATAACTGGCGGCGCCGGCTTCATCGGCTCCTATTTGCAAGCGGCGCTGGTGCGGCGCGGGCATGAAACCGTGGTCGTCGATGCGCTGGGCAGCGACGGCAAATGGCGCAACCTGGCGAAGCACCCGCCCGCGCGCATCGTTCATCCGGACGATCTGGACGCGTTCCTGGCCAGCCACCCGCCGTTGGAGATGGTGTTCCACCTCGGCGCTGTCAGTGAGACCACTGCGGTCGATGGCGATCACACCTGGGCGACCAACGTCGAACTCAGCCGGCGCCTATGGGAATGGTGCGCCGACCGGGACGTCAGAATGGTGTACGCCTCGTCGGCTGCGACCTACGGCGACGGCGCCCAAGGGTTCGAGGATGATTTTTCCCTCACTGCCCTGGAAAAATTACGCCCGCTGAACCTGTATGGCTGGACCAAGCACGCCTTCGACCTGCTGGTCGCCAAAACCTTGCTGACCCGGCGCGAACAACCGCCGCAATGGGCCGGGCTGAAATTCTTCAACGTCTATGGCCCGAACGAATACCACAAGGGCAAGATGATCTCCGTCGTTAAGGTCAAATACGACGAGGTCGCCTCCGGTGCCCCCGCGCGCCTGTTCAAATCCGACCAGCCCGGCCTGCCCGATGGCGCCCAATCGCGCGACTTCATCTGGGTCGGCGACGTGGTCGATGTGCTGCTGTGGCTGATGGAGACCCCCTCCGTCAGCGGCTTGTTCAACCTCGGCACCGGCCGCGCCCGGACCTATCTGGACCTCGCCCACGCGGTGTCGGACGCCGCCGGCCAGCCCCGCGCGGTGGCGTTCATCGACATGCCGGCCAGCCTGCGCGGACAGTATCAATCGTTCACCCGGGCGCCGATGGAGCGTTTGCGATCCGCCGGTTACGCCGGCCAGTTCACCCCACTGGAGGAAGGCATCCGGCGGTACGTGCAGGATCACCTTGCCGCCGAGGACCGCTTCGTATGATTCCCGTCCT
>JAYUEJ010000695.1:0-3525 GCA_043739265.1 Rhodopila sp.
ACGCGGCGGCGCGGACGTCGGCGCGATGTTCGAAGCTGTCATAGGTCCAGACGTGGATGACCTGATTGAGCGGCCCGATCTCGGTGTGCCAGAACGCGGCCAGTTTGGAGTGTTTCTCGCGGATCGGCAGAGCTTCTGCGAAGCGTTTCTCCACCTCGGCCAGCGTGCCGGGCTGCAGTGTGTAGGTGCGCATTTCGATGATCATTTGTGTCCTCTCCCTTTTTGCTTCGGTAGGTTAGGACAGGATCGGGTGGCTGGGAAATCGTTGGGACGGCAGCCGCTTTTTTCCATGCAAGGGGCGATTGCGAATGCGGACCGCGCAACCGTGCCTTTCGGCTCGCCTTGGTATCTGGAGCATGTTTACAATTGGAACCGAGGACGCTGCCCCAGACGTCGGACCGGCTGATCATGTTTTCCAGCGGACAGCGGAAACGGCGGGGCCGAAATCCCGCCGCCCGGTCTTCACTGATAAAAGCAGTCTTACGTCGGCAGAACGACAGTGCTGATCACATGGATCACGCCATTCGACTGCGTCACGTTGGGGATCGTCACTTCGGCGACACCACTTTTCTCACCGCTGACGAACAGCTTCGATCCGTTCTCCGTCACCGTCAGAGGCTCGCCTTCGACAGTCTTCAAAGTCGCCTTGCCGCCGCCGGCCTTCACCAGCTTCATCAGGTCGGCCGCGGTGTAGCTGCCCGACACGACATGGTAGGTCAGGATCTTCGCCAAAGTGGGCTTGTTTTCGGGCTTCAGCAGGGTATCCACCGTGCCCGCCGGCAACTTCGCGAACGCTTCGTTCGTCGGGGCGAAAACGGTGAACGGGCCTTTGCCCTCCAGCGTCTCGACCAGGCCGGCCGCCTTGACGGCTGCGACCAGGGTAGTGTGATCTTTCGAGTTGACCGCGTTTTCGATGATGTTCTTCGACGGATACATGGGTGCGCCGCCGACCATGACCGTTCCGGCCGCGGCCTGGTTTTGCGCAAAGGCCGGCACCGCGGCAAGTCCGCTGATGGCAAGACCAGTAAGCAGGAAAGTAACAACACGCGTTGACATTGGAGTTTCTCCTGAAAGAGCATCGCCTTGGTAGATGCGGTTTCTCTACGAACACTTTTTGTAAACGGATCAGTAATGCGTGAAAAAAATGATGCCGTGGCCGTCGTGCCGCGGTTTCTGGTATCCTGTGGACGCCACAGGGGAAACCGCCGCCATGACCTGGTCCATCGTCGCGCATGATCCGAATTCCGGCGCGTTCGCCGTTGCCGTCGCTACCAGGGCGTTCGCGGTGGGGGCATCCTGTCCGTTCGTCCGGGCGGGGGTTGGCGCGGTATCGACCCAGTCGGTGACCAACCGCTACCTGGGACCGGCTGTCTTGGATGCGATGGCGCGCGGCCTGTCGCCGGACGCCGCGATCGAAGGCGCACTGGCCGGCGATGCCGGGCGCGGCATCCGCCAGGTGCATGCGGTGGACGGGCACGGCCGCACCGCCGCCTGGACGGGGGGCAATTGCGTCACATGGTGCGGCAGCGTGTCGGCCGGCGGGGCCAGCGTCGCCGGCAACATGCTGGTGGGGGAGGCGACCGTCGCGGCCACGCTGGCGGCATGGAAGGCCAACCAGACCTTGCCGATGCCGGATCGGCTGATGACCGCGATGGAGGCTGGTGAGGCAGCCGGCGGCGACCGGCGCGGCAAGCAGTCCGCCGCGATGGTGATGGTGACCACCGAGGATTTTCCCGACCTGAACCTGCGGGTCGATGACCACGCCGAACCGGTTCAGGAACTGCGGCGGCTGCTGTCGATCTGGAAGGTCGAAGGCGTACCAAGGTTGGGGATGGCGCCGTCGAAAGCCAATCCGTCGGGGTTGACGGATTTGGACGCGATCGAGGCCGGGTGGATCGCGCGCGGCATGGATTTACGGTTCCGGCGGTAGAACCGCGAGGCGTGCGCTGCCGGCCGGACCGTGCTATTGAGTCAGTATGAGCGCGGCTTTGCAACCGGCGATGACCCCACAGGCTTTCCTCGACTGGGAAAGCCTGCAGGATTACAGGTACGAATTCGATGGTTTCCAGCCGGTCGCGATGACCGGAGGAACCTGGAACCATGCGGCCATTCAGCGAAATCTGATCGGACTGCTATACAACCGCCTGCGTGGCCACCGGTGCCAGGCATTCGGGAGCGAGTTGAAAATTCAGGCGGGCCACAGTTTTCGTTATCCGGATGCGTTCGTGGTGTGCTCGCCCGCGCCGGCTGGCACGCTGGTGGTCACCGAACCGGTCATCGTGTTTGAAATCCTGAGCGACAGTACATCCTATATCGACCGGATCGAGAAGAACCGGGAGTATCGCGACACACCCTCGATCCTGCGGTACGTGATCCTGGAACAGACAAGGCCCGCCGCGACCGTCCATGTGCGGACAGGGGACGCATGGGTGGTCGAAGTTCTGGTTGGCGATGCGACGTTGGAGCTACCGGAGATCGAGGCGGCTTTGTCGCTGACCGACCTTTACGAAGGGTTGGAGTTCCCGACGGAGATCCCAAGGACAACGTGACCCTGATAATCCCGTTCCACAGTCGAACTGTCGCGGCGCTGGTTCACAAGTAACCGCCCATCCGCCATAGTTCGATCCGCGGCTCGCGCCGCAGGGAACGTGCGGAGAACACGAAGAATGGCGGATCGCCTGGAGCCGACAGGATTCTGGAGCTACTCGACGATCGACGATCATGCTGCTGAGGGCCACCTGAGCACGTTGCGCGCGCGGCTGCGGAACGCGCTGCAATTGAATGTCGGCCGGCACAAAGTCACCATCTTTCAGGATGTGACCGCGATCCCGCATGGCGCCGAGTGGGAACAAGAAATCCAAAAGGCGCTCGGCAACTCCTCCTTCATGATTCCGATCGTCACTCCCGGTTTCATGCAAAGCAATTGGTGCTGCAAGGAAGTATTACGATTCCGTGAGCGCGAAAAAGAACTCGGGCGAACCGATCTGATCTTCCCATTTATCTACATCAAGACGGATTACATCGATCCGAACCGAGAAGACGAATGCTATAGCAAAGAGGTTTTCAATCTCCTCGGTGCTCGTCAGCGCTTCGATTTCTCGGATCTGCGGTTTCACGATATCCTAGGCCGTGATGTGAACGAGCGAATCGGGCTATTGGCGAATTCCCTCAATGCGGCACTGCGCCGTGGCGCGAGCGCGGCAATACCGCCACCAAAACCACCAGCGCCGGAAAAACCCATCGTCCACCCCGTGCCAGTGCCTTCGCCACCCCCGCTTCCGTTCCCGGGGCCGTTCGCCATAACCCGCGACATCCCGGATGGTCCGGAACTCGTGCTGATCCCCAAGGGCGATTTTACCATGGGTGTGCCGCCACATGAGGAGGAACTGGAGGGCGTAGTCAAAGAGTTCCGTGGCTGGTCCGCGCCACGGAAGGCCATAGCCACCGCCGAGCCCTTCTGGTTGGGAAAATACCCCGTGACCCGCGGCCAGTTCGCCACGTTTGTCTCCGAAACCGGCCACAAGA
>JAYUEJ010000696.1:0-3518 GCA_043739265.1 Rhodopila sp.
GATCGGCGGAAAATTGATGTTCAGCACCGCGTTCTTCCCCCAACCAACCGCCCATAGCCGACGGATCGTTTCGGCACCCAACGTCCGGGCCGTGTCCCAGGGCACCGCATCCCGCCTGGTGAACGCCTGGCTCAACGCCAACGCCGGAACCCCCAGCATCATCGCGGTCATTGCGCCTCCCACTGTCCCGGAGAACACGGTCTCCAGCCCCAGGTTCAGACCCCGATTGACGCCCGACAAAACCAGTTGCGGTAGCGCATCTTTCATGATGTGGCACAGCCCCATCGCCGCGCAGTCCCCAGGCGTTCCCGTGACCCCGAAACGGCGCTCCCCGCGTTCGCTGATGCGCAGCGCATGATGCAGGCTGATCGCATGAGACTGGCCGCTTTGGTCGTGTTCAGGCGCGACGACCCAGACCTCCCGAGCGATTTGCGCGGCAATTGCCTCTAGCACTTCCATGCCGGGGGCATCGATTCCGTCGTCGTTCGTCAGCATCACCCGATCAAGCACCGCCCGCACTCCTGCATTGCCCCCCTGTTTGACCCGGTTGCATCACGCTCGGCAAGAGGACAGCATCGGGGTCAAGCAAAGGAGGACCGCCCATGTTGATCATCGACGCACAGGTTCACATCTGGGGCAGCGGCACGCCCAGCGGGCACCATCGACAAACCTCGCTGTACACGGCTGAGGAATTGATTAAGGAAATGGACGCCGCCGGCGTAAACGGCGCGGTATTGCATCCGCCGAGCTGGGACGCTGGTTCGAACGAAATGGCGATCGAGGCGGCGGTCAAATATCCTGATACATTCTGCACCTTGGGCTGGTTCCCGTTGGACGATCCATCCCAACGCAAGCGTATCGAAACCTGGAAGCAGCAGCCCGGGATGCTGGGGCTGCGCTGGTCGTTGACGCGGGATGGCCAGGAGACGTGGCATCAGGACGGCACTATGGACTGGCTATGGCCAGCCGCCGAGAAAGCCGGCACCCCAGTCGCGACCATGGCATGGCGCTTCCTGCCGCTGTTCAGGCAGATCGCCGAGCGGCATCCGAATTTGAAGCTGATCGTCGATCATCTGGGCCTGGTGCAATCGGGGCAAGGTCAGGCCGCGTTCGCGACCCTGGACGACCTGCTGCCCCTGGCGAAACTGCCGAACGTTGCGATCAAGGCGACGGGTGCGCCCGGATATTCCCAACAGGCATATCCATTCCGCGATATCCAGGACGGGCTACACCGGATTTTCGATGCTTTCGGTCCCGATCGTTTCTTCTGGGGCACGGACATCACCCGGATGCCGTGCAGCTACCGGCAATGCGTAACGTTTTTCACCGAGGAACTGCCCTGGCTGAAAGGCAAGGAGCTGGAAACGGTCATGGGCCAGGGGGTGATCGACTGGCTGGGTTGGAAGCGGGGCTGAACCGCCACCAGTTCGGACAGCCAGTTTGTTACCATGCCGTTTTGTATCCCTGAAATGGTGTCGCGATCCGCTTGATCTCCTGAATCACATCCGGCGGAACATCGCCCCCGGCCGACGACGAATCCGCCCGTAGATTGAGCGCATCGCTGACACCACCGAAACGGTCGGCGATGCGCGCCGCGATTTCCTTGTGCGTGCCGACGGCCGCGAACAGATGCACCACATCGTCCGACACACGGCTGGCCATTTCGTTCCACTTTCCGGCCTTCGACATCGCGTTCAGCTCGCGCCCCAAATCGCCGTAGCCGTGCAGGTCCAGCACCCCCCAGTAGCCAGGGGTCGATCCATAAAACGCCACCCGCCCACGCACGATCTCGAACGCCTGCGCGGTCGCTTCCGCATCCTTGCCGGTCGCAACGAAACCACCGCCGGTGATCTCAAAATGTCGCCGGGTCTGGCCGGTGCGGGCCATGCCCTCCCGCAGACGCGGAATGATCGCCTCCTCGATATAGCGCCGCGTGCAGAACCCATGCAGGCGCACGCCGTCCGCGACTTCTCCGGCCAGCCGCAACGCATGCTCGCCCACCGCCGCGAGCGTAATCGGCACCATTTTCTGCCCGGTGGATGGCGGCATGAAGTAGGGCGGCATCAGCGTGAAGGTGTAGTGCTTGCCACGGAAATCCAGCTTCGCCCCGGTTTCCCAGGTGGTCCAGATCGCCCGCAGCGCCTGCACATATTCCCGCAGCCGCGGCGCCGGAGCGGTCCACGCCACGCTGAATCGTTTTTCATTATGCGGCCGTATCTGTGGCCCGATCCCCAGCACGAACCGTCCGCGCGACGCGGTCTGCAAATCCCAGGACGCATGCGCCACCACCATCGGGCTGCGCGGGAACGCGATCGCCACCGACGTTCCCAGTTCGACTCGTTCCGTGTTCACGGCGGCGATCGCATGCGCCAGAAACGGATCGTGTTTGTTTTCCATCGTCAGCAGGCCGTCGTATCCAGCCGCTTCCGACGCAATGGCCGAGGCAGCTGTGGTGCGCAGATCGGACTGCGGCAGGGTGTTCAGAACCCGCATCGGTCAGCGTCCGGTAAACACAGGTTTGCGCTTTTCCTTGAACGCCCGCACGGCTTCGCGGTGATCTTCCAGTTGGGAACAGCGGGCCTGATGGAACGCTTCCCCGTCCAGCGACGTCGCGAAGTCGCCGGTCTCGGCGGCGGCCAGATTCTTCTTGGTGTAACCCAGCGCCACGCGCGGCATCGACGCGATTCGATACGCCAACGCCATGGTCACCGACAGCAGGTCGGCATCGTCGGCAACCTTATTGACCAGGCCAATACGCAAGGCCTCCTCGGCATCGATCAAATCGCCGGTGAAAAACAATTCCCGCGCTTTCGCGGTGCCCACCAGCCGGGTCAGGGTCCAGGTGCCGCCCCAATCGCCGGACAGACCAATCTTGATAAATCCGGTACCGAAACGGGCGGACCGCGCCGCGACGCGGATATCGCAGGCCGCCGCCATGCTCAAACCCGCACCGGCGGCGACGCCGTTAATCATGCCGATGATCGGTTTCGGCGTGTTGTGCATCAGCATCGGGATGCGATTGGATTGCTGGATGCCGGCGGCGCGTTCCTCAAACCCGCGGGCAGACCGAGCCGCCATGGTCTTCACATCGCCGCCGGCGCAGAATCCGCGGCCGGCCCCTGTCAGCACGATGCAGCCGACAGAATCGTCGGCGCCCAACCGGTCAAACGCTTCCAGCAGACCCAAACGAATGTCGTCCGACAAGGCATTCAGGTTCTCCGGCCGGTTCAGCGTCAGGGTGGCGACGCCGTCTTCGACGGTCTCGATCAGGTCGGGCATGGGCGTTTCTCCGCGATGTAGGTTCTCCCCAGCTTGGCGCCACCGGCGAACCGCTGCAACACCGACCGCCGCCGACGGAGAGCAGATGCGATGGTGCGCGATGCCATTGCTGGGGGAGCCGACAGCGGGTTAGGCTATCGGCAGAACAAACAATCCCGGGGAGTGAACCGCCATGAAGCTGGCATTTTTCGACGACTTCAAACTCGGAATCGTCAAGGGCGACGCGATCCACGACGTCT
>JAYUEJ010000697.1:0-10571 GCA_043739265.1 Rhodopila sp.
TTCTTGCCAGCGACAATCACACCGGACATCATCAATTCGTTGCGGTCATCAATTATCATCCTGATTGACGCTGCCTCTCATCCAGATTGTCGCGCTACACGCTGATGGCCCCACCTCGGCGATGCAGGCGTCTTTTGAGCGAGCAATCGCCCATGGAGGCGGGTGACAAGACCAGGCGCTCCGCGCGATGGAAAAGCGACGGCGGAATTGCGGTCACGCTGACAGCGCGCCACGATCGAGCCAGCTTCCGTGTGTTCGTGGAACCCGGCAACGATTCGTTCGGCTTCAACAGCGGAAGAAGCAGCCGAAGCCGAGCTGACCAAGTTGAAGCTTTTGGAGGCTGTTACCTGGAAACTATTCAATGCTGATTGACAGGTCTGATCGGCGCCGAGGCGTTCGCCGCCGCCAAAGGCGGCAGGGCGGGAGTTTGAGCTGACCACCGCGTGAAGCTGCTGATCGATATGAATCTGTCACCCGCCCGGGTGGATTTTCTCGGGTCGGCGGGGATTGAGGCAGCGCACTGGGCTTCCGCCGGCGAACTGCGGTGCGGCTTCAAGCGGCGCTGCGCTTATAGCGTGTCTCTGAATGGTGTCGGGATGGTGCAGGTTTGCGGGCAGCGGACGTCGACGCCTTTTGGCGCGAGTGGCGCATCAACGCCTTCACGGAGGCAGCAGCGCGTCGACCAATGCCTCGATTTCGGTTGCGATACCGTCTTCGACGAGGGCAGCGCGGATGGCACGACGCTTTGCGACGAAGTGCTGGGCATCGGCGAGAGGAACGCGGGCAGCAACGATTTCGGCGCGGCCGGCCGCGGCGGCGAGGTCGCGGTGCAGGACCTCGGTGTCGTCATATTCGGGGATGGGAAGGGTCCACACAATATTGTCTAAGTGCCGGCGGGTGCCTGCTTCCCCGACGACTTGCAAATCTCGAATTTTTCGGACCACCGCGTCGCTATTTAACAACGCAAGCAAGTAAGCGGCTTCGGCTGACGAGCGGACGCTTGTCCAATAGGCACCGTTTTCGACGACCGCATCCGCGAGAAACAGTCTGGCAGCGCTATACCGCGTTCCAGCTTTGGTATGTACAACTCGTTCAACTGAGGCGGTGTGCGACTGGCCGGAGAGAGTTCGCATATGATCGAGTCGAGCCGACAGCGTCATACGCAGCTGGCCGTCTGCCCTCTTGTTCGCGTGCTCCGCCCATTTTGCCTCGACGTCGGCCAACCACGCGGCCAGGTCCCGGTAGCCGTCGGCGCGAGCCGCTGCGGCGTCCAGCATCTTGCCACTGCCCAGCGGAATCACCGCCGTGACGGTGTCGAGCATCCGGAATGGCGCAATGCTCTCGCCCAGGGCCAGCGGACGCAAGAACTCTGCTTCGACCGGGCCGCGTGGCGGCTCGACACCGGTCCATGGATGCTTATCGAGCGAGCCAGCGTGGCCCTGCATGATGGGGGAGTGGGCCGATCGGCCCAAACGGCTGGCCGGTGCGGGATCCACGATAAAGAACCGACGCGGATGGACCGTAGCGCCATTGCGAAAGCGTTCTCGATAGGGCGAGACGCCAATCAGTGTCCGTGGACGCGGCCAGGGGACGCGGCTGTGCGTCAGGGCGCGTGCCGCCTCGGCCTCGTGGGCGTCGCGCCGGGTCAGACGGCCCTCCCAGCGGTCGATCTCGGAGGGGTGTGGGCCAGCCATCTCATGGCGGCCGAACAGCACGCAGGTGCTGGTCGTGCTGCTGCCGGATTGCGCGCCGAAGATTGGCCAGACGCGTTCCAGCGCCCAGGCGCCGGTCAGGCGGACGCGGCATTCGCCCATTCGCCCGCTGCGCAGCCCGGCGAATACGGGCGCGTTTAGCGCCGCATAGGGCAATACGAACGCGATCTGACCGCCGCGGCTTAGGTAACGCTCCGCAGTACGCGCCCAGAACAGCGCCCAGATGTCCTGCTGGGTGGCGAGGCTGCCGCCGACCCAAAGCTCATAGCCGAGCAGGGCTTCGCGGAGCCGGTCCTTCATGCCGGCGCTGAGGTGGCGATAAACGATCCAGGGTGGATTGCCGACCACCACGTCCGCGCGCTGCTCTGGGCGTGAGAGCCAGACGGGACGGGCCAGGTTGCGGAAAACAAAGGTCCATATCCCGTTGCGCCCAGCGCGATAGAGCGTTTGAAGATGGGCAAAGGTCTGCGCTAACGCGTCGGCGTCTTCGGCACTGGCGCCCTCGATGCGGCGGAGCGCCAATCCGACGGCTTCCGGGGTGGCCTCGTCGGCGAGGCCGCGGTTGAGTTCGTCGAGGCCGTGCTCAAAGGCGGTCTGATGCTCCGCGAAGCCAAGCGGGATGCGCAGCGGTCGAGCCTCGCCGGGAACATCGATGGCGACGTCGGTTCGGTCCACGAAGCGGCGCAGGTTCCATTGCATGGCATCGCCCAGGAAGACCGGGACGGTCAGCCTTGGTGGTCCAGCCCGAAGCAGCGGACCCATGGCCAACAGCCATGTGACACGGGCGAGGGTGACCGCGACCGGGTGGACGTCCAGGCCACGCACCTGATCGGCGCAGCATTCGACGATGCGCCGCTCGGTCCAGCCTGCGTCGCGGCCGGCACTGATCAGGCGACGGAGCGCATGAAACAGAAACGTGCCGGAGCCGCAGGCCGGGTCCAGTACACGTTGCGTCAGCGGCGCGTCCACCGCCTGCGCGACCACACGCCCGGCAAGCCAGTCAGGCGTGTAATATTCGCCCAGGTCGTGACGCTCGTCGGGGTCAACCAGACTCTCGTACAGCACCTTGAGCACGTCGGTCTCGACGTCGGTTAGGCTGAACCGGGCGGTTTCGGCAGCGACCTGCCGCACCAGATCGGCACCGGCGGGTCGTTTCAGCGGCCAATCGAAGAAGTCAGCCTCGACCGCGCCAATAATGCCCTCATCAGCGAGCGCCCGGCCCGAGAGCAGCCGCTCCGGATCCGACACCGGAAGATCGAGCACACGGTTGGCGATGGTCTTGACCACGATGACCAGGTAGGTGTGCTGGAGGAACAGTGAGTCTCGGCCGACCTCCTCGCCGTAGGCTTCGCGCAACAGCCCGTCCCAGAGGTCGCGCTTGAGGCGGACCTCCGGATCACCATTCAAATCGGCCCAGAGCGCGTCGAGCGTCAGCCGGGCGCGGCTGAACGTCAGGCTGCCCTTCCCGAAAGCCTGGGCAACCGCTCTGGCCTCCGGCGCCAGGCCGATCCGCTCGGACAAGAGCGGCTCCAGCCAGGCCATCAGCTCGTTCGGCCGCTCCGGGTCTGTCTCGTAGCGCCTGAGTTCCGTCAACACGCCTTCGACCAATTGATAGCCAATGAAGGTCGCGCCATCCGTGGCGATGCCGGTCACGGGACGCGGGCTGTGGGTGCGGCGGGCGGCGTCCGCGAGGTAGTCGGGCATGCGGGCCTGCACGTCGGACAGTTCGCGCCGAAGATCGGATTTCAGCTCGATGACCGTTGCGCCCCACATCGTGTCGATGCGGCCGCGGTTATCCAACAAATAAAGCTCGTGGGCGATCTCGTCATACGGAGCGCCAAAGCCCTCGCGCAGGAGTTCGGTGACATGGCCGCGCAGGGCCTCGTGGCGCGGACGCCCGGACATGGCACGAACGAGTTCGGG
Source organism: Rhodopila sp. (assembly GCA_043739265.1). GTDB lineage: Bacteria > Pseudomonadota > Alphaproteobacteria > Acetobacterales > Acetobacteraceae > Rhodopila. Next base: position 3,636 of record JAYUEJ010000697.1, read on the forward strand.
GAGCTTGTCGCGTCGCCAGGTCATAGGCCCATCATGCTGCACGAGTGATCGCACAGGGGTGTGCCGACTCGGGTTTAGATGCTAGTCAATACTGATGAAAGCAGCCAGCCAATCTAGCCTGTTTGATGTCGGCGGTTTCGTTGATAACCAACAAGCCGCTTCCGCTCGGACGCGTATGCGGGACATGATCGAACGATTGAGGGCCGCATCCGTGCCGTATTGGCGGGATGACGCGGCGGTCATCCTGGACGACGGCGCGTTCCAACGTGCGATGCGGCTTGTCCCGCCTGAAGAGGCGCAGTCGCTGTGGGCCGAGTTCGACGCGCAAATGGAACGGCTTTACGCAATCTGGGCCGCAACCCGTTCTGTAACGTCCTAGGCAGCAACCGACCGTGATCGCCTCGGCATTTCCCAGACCCCCGAGCGATACACAAACGATGATGTTGGCATTTGCCCAGGGCGCATTCGCGGACGCGGGACGGGCGCCATAGCTCCGGTATTCGGTGTGCATCCCCTGCCCCGAGATACTGCGATTGCCGATCGGTCAATTGATGATCGATGTGACGCGCTCCGAGAGAGGATGCCGCCAGGAATTTTTCCGGCCCGCTTGCCCTGAAACAGGACGCAGGCGTCCAGAACGGCAATCGGCAACGCCGCCCGCCCTGTCAGAAATCATAATCCTCGGTCAACGTCACCAGATTGCTCAGCGCCTCTCGTTGCTGCCGGGATTGCTCGATTTGATAGGTCTCGACCTCCGCCCGTGACAGCTTGTTGTGGGAAAGAACCTTCCGAGGATGCAGTTGGCCTTGCGCGATCAGCCGCATGACCGATGGCCGCGACATCTGGAGAATGGCGGCTGCCTCCATAGGGCTGATGTCGTCGGCGGCGAAGGTTGGCTTCGCGGCCCTGGCGCGGCCAATCGCGACCCCGCCGGGCGGCAACTTCGACGAAACCGCGTCAACGACCTTGAGGATGGATTTCAACGTGCCCGCATCCACCTCGATCTTGGTATTCGACCGCCGGCGCGCAACCCTGGCGCGTAACGCCCTGGCCTCCCGCTTGGCGTCCGCGATGTCCTTGGCGTTCAGCGCCACCTGGATCAGGGCTACCATCGCATGCCTCCTGGTGCGTGCGCCGCAGGCTCCAGGATAACTGCTCTAATTGCAATATATGTAGTATCCGAACGCACTTCGCGGTAGCGCCTCAGGTGTCATCCCAGTCTAAACCATCCTGCGGACGCGCCTGCCATAGACCCGGATCATGCTGCCGGTGATGTATCCGGCTCGGCCAGGCCGGGGGAGGGCGATGACGATGGGGAAACCGCATCGACCTGGACGGTTATGTCCGAACAGGCCCTTCGGCCGCCGATACCATACGGAAATCCCAGTGCCACCCATGTTCACCCGATGACCCGGACCGGAACAGCAGCAACAGTCATTGACTTTTTTCCTATATGAATCTACAATTCCAGGAATGGAAACCCCATCCCCGCCGCATCCGGCCATCGATCTTTCCACCCACCAGCTCGTGCATACCTCCACCGACCCGTTGCCGCCGCCGCTTGATCACACGCAGGAAGCGCTACGCACCAGAAACCAAGCCATCACCAAGGTTGCCGCGCTGCCGCCGGTCAACGCGAATAAGGCCGATCTCAAGCGGGAGCCGATAAACGGCACGGCGACCAAGGACGCCCAGACTCTGCATATGGCCGAGCGGTCTATGCTGAGGGTGGTGGATCTGAATGCCGGACCGCTGGAAGTCACATGGCCCGTAGCGGCGTCGGTCAAGGCGCCGGCAGCTTGTGTGGACCAGGGGACTAAGTGCAACGTCTCATAAATTGGGATAAATTCTCATGTTGTGGCTTTTGAGACGCGGTTGAGCGCGCAACCCCGACGCGATTCCCCTCCATCACCCCCGGGTCCGGGCTCTGACGCCCGAACCAACTTCGAGATCGGCCGGCCACGATGAACCGCCCCAGCCACGCGCGCACATCGCCAATACCGATCGCGCCCTCTGGACAGCCGGCCACCCCATTCTATTCTAATCCCGCTGAGCGAAAAGGAGGGTAAGGCGTGGATCGAAATGACGTGGGCCTGCTGTCCCGTTATCCCGCGGCCCCTCGCCGTCTTCTGACGGTTGACGAATACCACCGGATGGGCGAGGCCGGCATCCTGACCGGCGACGATCGCGTCGAGCTGATCGAAGGCCAACTTGTCGCGATGGCGCCGATCGGCAGCGAGCATAGTGCCGCCTCCAACGCGCTCAACCGCCTGCTGGTGCTGGCCGTTGGCGACCGCGGCATCGTTTCCGTCGGCAACCCGGTCCGGCTGAACCGCCACAGTGAGCCGCAACCGGATTTCGCAATACTTAAGCTGCGCGACGATTACAGGAAGACGCTGCCACGACCGGAAGACACCATGCTCGCCGTGGAGGTGGCGAATACCAGCCTGGAGTTCGATCGCAAGGTCAAATTGGCGCTCTACGCCCGCAGCTTCATTCCCGAGGTCTGGATCGTCAACCTGGCGGCCCGGGAAGTCGAAGTTCACCGCTCGCCCGCCGCCGACACCTACACCTCCGTTACCCATGCCGGCCGTTCCGATAACCTGACGATCGAGGCGCTTCCCGGCGTGCTCATTCCGGTTGTCACGATATTTGCCTGACCGGGTCCGCCGCCAACCGCCTCCCCCGACGCGCTTCTACTCCATCAGCCCCGGTATCATCCCCTCACGCGAAGACACGGCGCAACGCCACCGCGATGTCCGGCGCCAAGATCAGAGTAACCGTGTCGTCCGGCCCATGCGTCTCGACCGTCGCATAGCCGTCCCCGCCCGGCGTCCGGTGAACATCCACCACAAGCCGCCGCAGATCGACGATCCACACCTCGCCGATCCCCGCCCGCGCATACAGCGGCAGCTTCACGGCGCGGTCGTACCGCAAGGAGCTGTCCGCCACCTCGACCACCAACAGCACATCGGCCGGTCCAGGCCGCGCGCCACGTTGGTAAAAGTCATCGCGTGGCCGCAGGACCACGACATCCGGCTGCGGCTCATTCAGCCGGTTCAGCCGCAGCGGGTTCTGCACCGACACGACCGCCCGCTCCCCGCAGGTCATGACCAACACATGGTTCAGTCCATTCACAACCCCGGCGTGGCTCTGTCCAATCGGCGCCATGTCGATCAGTTCCCCGTCGATCAGTTCCACGCGGTCGTCCTCACCCAGGATGCCGGCCTCGGCCATCCGGTAATAGTCGTCCACGTCCAGCCGGTGCCGTGCCGGCACAATGCGCGTATCGTCCATGGCGCACGCTCCCACGATCAAGGAAAATCCATACTGGCACACCGCGAAGCACTGGTCCAACGATGGCGCTTCCCCTCCATCAGCCCCGGGTCCGGGCTCTCACGACCGGTTCATCCCCTCATGCGAAGACCCGGCGCAACGCCACCGCGATTTCTGGCGCCAAACTCAGCGTCACCGTGTCGTCCGGCCCATGCGTCTCGACCGTCGCGTAGCCGTCCCCGGCCGGCGTCCGGTGGACATCCACCACCCGCCGGCGCAGATCGACGATCCACACCTCGCCGATCCCCGCCCGCGCATACAGCGGCAGCTTCACGGCGCGGTCGTACCGCAAGGAGCTGTCCGCCACCTCCACCAACAACAGGACATCGGCCGGTCCGGGCCGCGCGCCGGTCCGGTAGTTGTCGGCGCGCGGCCGGAACAGCGTGACATCCGGCTGGGGCTCGCTGAACCGGTCCAGTCGCGCGGGATTCTGAACCGACACGATCGCCCGATCGCCACAAGCCATGACCAAAACGCTGGTCAGGCCATTCACGCTCGCCATGTGGTCCTGTCCGATCGGCGCCATGTCGATCAGTTCTCCGTCAATCAGTTCCACGCGGTCGTCTTCCCCGAGGATGCCGGCCTCCGCCATCCGGTAATAGTCGTCCACGTCCAGCCGGTGCCGTGCCGGCACAATACGCGTATCGTCCATGGCGCACGCTCCCACGATCGAGGAAAACCGATACTGACACGCCGCGAACCACCGGTCCAACGATGCCGAGGACAACACCTGCCAGGGACCAGGTATCGCGCCAATCGCCCCCTAAGCCATCCCCCGGATGCGCCCGCCATCGACCCGGATCATGCTGCCAGTCATGTATCCGGCCTTATCGCCGGCCAGGAACGCGCCCATCGGTCCGTATTCGCTCGGCGTCCCCACCCGTCCAGCACCGCGGAGGGGATCCGGCGATTAACCCCGAGACCCCAGCGCCCGCACCAACGCAGCAGGATCGGCAATCGGCAGGCCGCACACATTACCTCGGCAGACATAGGCGGCGGCACCATAAATCCCCGCCGTCTTGCCATAGGCCGGGTGATCCAACGGCAGCGCGCCGGTAGCCGCCGCTCGCAGCACCACTATGGCCGGGTCGGCGGCGCTCAGGGCCGCGCGTGCCAGTGCCGCCGCCATCGCCGGTTCGCCAACGATAACGACACTGCCCCCCTCCTCCAACACATCCGCCGCCGCCAACAAACAGGGCATACCGGTCAGTTGCTCCGGCTGCCCCCCGAACGCCGTCAGCACGGCAGTGGCCCGCGCACGCCAAACCGGATCGCCGGTCAGGTGGAACAACCGGGCAAAAACCTCCGCCATCATGCCGTTGCCGGATGGGGTGACGCCATCGGTGGCGGTGCGCGGCCGGGTCAGCGGCACATCGGACGCATCGGCGGCGGTCGCGTAGAACCCGCCATGCCCATCGGCGAATGCCGCCCCAGCCGCGTTTGCCAACCGTTCGGCAACCGCCAGAAACCGCATTTCGCCCGTCGCCTCATGCAGCGCCAGCGCCGCTCGGGTCATCGCCGCCTGATCCTCGAGCATCCCGGCCGCCGTCACCCGCCCCAGCCGCCAGGCGTGATCGACACCGCCATGAAGAGCGGTCATGTGGATCAGGATGAAATCGAACGCCTCCCGCGCCCGGTCCAGCCACAACGGCTGGTCGAATACCACCGACGCCCGAACCAGCGCGGCGATGGCCAATCCGTTCCAATCGGCCAGAACCTTGTCGTCCCACCCCGGACGGACACGTTTTTCGCGCGCCTGAAACAACACCTGCCGCGACCGCGTCAGCACCGCTTCCTCATCCGGGGAGCCAAACGGCGTGACGCGCCGCAAAATGACGTGACCGTCCCAGTTGCCGGCGGCGGTCACGTCATAGGCGCGCTTGAACGCGACCGAGGCCGGCCCCAGCAACGCGTTGATTTCAGCCTCGGTCCAGACGTAGAAGCGGCCCTCCTCGCCCTCGCTGTCGGCGTCTTCCGATGCCGCGAAGGCGGCTTTTCCGTCGATCCGTTGCGCGCTCATGTCGCGCATCATCCACCAGACGGTTTCGTTCGCTCGCTGGGCATAGAGCGGATTCGGCCGGTGCGCCTGCGCCAGGGCCAGCAGCTCCAGCACCTGGGCATTATCGTACAGCATCTTCTCGAAGTGCGGCACCAGCCAGACTTCGTCGGTCGAATAGCGGGCATAGCCGCCGCCGAGGTGGTCGTAGATGCCGCCTTGCGACATCCGATCCAGCATCAGATGCAGCGCATCCACGGCGTCCGGTTGGCCGGTGCGAAAGGCGTTCTGCCACAGGAACCGGTAGATCGGCGGATTGGGGAATTTCGGCGCGCCACGCAAGCCGCCGTGCTCCGGGTCGGTCATGCGCAGATAGGCTTGCGCGACCGCATCCAGTTGCGCCGGTTCGGGTGCGTCACCCACCGATGCGGTCGCCTGGCGTTCCAGGTGTTCCGTCAGCGCCCTGGTATTGTGCGTCACCACCTCGGCCCCGGTGTGGAAGGCGTTGGCGACACCCTGCAACACCTGCCGGAACGACGGCCGGCCCCAGCGCGGTTCGGGCGGGAAGTAGGTGCCGCCCCAAAACGGCGCGCCGTCGGGCGTGGCGAACATGGTCAGCGGCCAGCCGCCTTGCTCACCCAGGGCGTGCAGCGCCGACATATAAATCTGGTCGATGTCGGGGCGTTCCTCGCGGTCGATCTTGATGTTGACGAACAGGGCGTTCATCAGCGCGGCGGTTTCCGGGTCCTCGAACGATTCGTGCGCCATGACGTGGCACCAGTGGCAGGCGGCGTACCCGATCGACACCAGGATCGGTTTGTGGGCCGCCTTCGCCTCCTCCAGTGCGGCCTTGCCCCAGGGGCGCCAGTGCACGGGGTTTTCCGCATGCTGGAGAAGATAGGGGGAGGTTTCTCGTCCGAGCAGGTTGTCTGACACGGCCATGGTCGTCCCTTCCAGGGTATCGGCGGCACATAAGGTTTCGGATGTCCGTTCTGCCGCCGCCGTTCACCAAATCTTAGGAAATACCCGGCATTCTGTAGCGATGAACACACGTCGTCAAAGAGGCCGAACCGCCTACGCCAGCGGCATCGCGGCCGAGGATGCCGCCTGCGCCGCTCTGACCGCCGATGGCTGGGCCATCCTTGCCCGCCGCCTGCGAACCAAGGCCGGCGAGGTGGACGCGGTGGCGGAAAAAGCCGGCATCCTGTCGATCGTCGAGGTCAAAGCCCGCCCCACCCTGGCCGAAGCAGCCACTGCCCTGACCGCGAGACAACAGGCCAGACTGCTGGGTGCCTGCGAGATTATCCTGGGCGAACATCCCGACTGGGGTGCCAATGGCGTGCGCTTCGACGTTCTGCTGGTCAACCCCGCCGGGCAGGTGCGGCGCATCGCCGATGCTTTCCGCCTCGGAGATGAAATACGATGATGAACCGATCAGTTGCCGCGATGGGATCCCTCGGCAACCCTTAGATCGGAGCCCGGGCCGACACTGGTGAGGTACATCGTCGCGTCGCCAAACCACTTCGTCTCAAACACCATCCGCACTGGTAAAAGCGGGCCGCCCGCTGCCGCCGGCGCCAGCCAGGCCGAACCATGCATGGGTT
>JAYUEJ010000698.1:0-3512 GCA_043739265.1 Rhodopila sp.
AAACTGCAGTACAAGACGCAGGTGTTCGTCAATCATGAGGGCGATTTCTACCGCACCCGCCTGACCCACAGCATCGAGGTCGCCCAAATTGCCCGCTCCGTCGCCCGCGCCCTGGGTCTGGATGAGGACCTGACCGAAGCGCTGGCTCTGGCGCACGATTTAGGTCATCCGCCGTTCGGCCACGCCGGGGAGGACGCGTTGAACACCGTCATGAAACCGTTCGGCGGCTTCGATCACAACGCGCAGAGCCTGCGGATCGTCACCTTGCTGGAAAGCCGTTACGCCGGCTGGGACGGTCTGAACCTGACGTGGGAAACGCTGGAGGGCCTGGTCAAGCACAACGGCCCGCTGCGCCATCCCGCCCCCTACATCGCCGATTACAATGACCGGCATAGGCTGGACCTGCACACCCAACCCAGCGCCGAGGCTCAGGTCGCCGCCATCGCCGACGATGTGGCGTATCACTCCCACGATCTGGACGACGGACTGCGCGCCAAATTGTTCACCGTGGAGGACCTGCGGCATTTGCCGGTGGTCGGGGAGGCTTTGGCCGCCGCCCGGATGTCCAGCCTGGATGTGCCGCCGCCGCGGTTGCGGCACGAGATGCTGCGGCGGGTGATCAACGCCATGGTGACCGATCTGATCACCGAGACCGGGAAGCGGTTGGCGAAACTGAACCCCGACAGCCCGGATGCGATCCGCCGGCACAAGCAGCGGGTGGTCGGCTTTGGTCCGGCGATGGCGGATGCCAACCAGGCGATCAAGGATTTCCTGTTTGCCCGGATGTACCGCCATTGGCGCGTCAACCGCATGTCCACCAAAGCGAAGCGCCTGACCGAGGAGTTGTATCGCCTGTTGCACAGCGACCCGTCTTTGTTGCCGGACGACTGGCGGGCGCGGGCTGGCGAGGGCGGGATGCAGCGATCCGCCACCATTGTGGGGGATTACGTGGCGGGGATGACCGACCGGTATGCGATGGATGAGTACCGGCGGCTGACGGATATCGGGGTGAGCGGATAGGCAAATCGGGTCACTCCCACAGCGGGTTCGTATAAGCGCACCGCAATCGGATCGGCCGCCGAGGACCCATGATTTGCCTGGACAACATCAGCAAGCAGCAAGGCACGCGCCTGGTCTTCATCGAAGCCTCCGCCGCGCTGCAGAAGGGCGAGAAGATCGGCCTGGTCGGCACCAATGGCGCTGGCAAGACCACGTTGTTCCGCATGATCACCGGCCAGGACGAACCGGACATGGGCCAGATCCTGGTCGATCGCGGCGTCAGTATCGGTTTTTTAGCCAGGACGTGGGGGAGATAGCGGGCCGTAGCGCGGTCGCCGAGGTGATGGACGGCGCCGGCCCGGTCAGCGAGGTCGCCGCCGAACTGGCGTTTTTGGAAGCCGCCATGGCCGACCCGGATCAGGCTGGGGACATTGACGCCATCATCGAACGGTTTGGCGATGTGCAGGCCCGCTTCGAAGAACTGGACGGCTACGCGCTGGACGGTCGGGCGCGGGAGGTGCTGGACGGGTTGGGATTTAGCCAGGAGATGATGGACAGCGATGTTGGCTCGCTGTCCGGCGGCTGGAAGATGCGCGTGGCGCTCGGGCGGATTTTGCTGATGCGGCCTGATGTTATACTGTTGGACGAACCGAGCAACCATCTCGACATTGAGAGTTTGATCTGGCTGGAGGGGTTTTTGGCGGGGCATGAGGGGGCGTTGCTGATGACCTCCCACGACCGGGAATTCATGAACCGCGTGATCAACAAGGTGATCGAGATCGACGGCGGGTGTTTGACGGAATTTTCCGGCGATTACGAATTTTACGAGCAGCAGCGGGCGCTGAACGAGAAGCAGCTTCAGGCGCAGTTTGAGCGGCAGCAGGCGATGCTGGCGAAGGAAATCAATTTTATCGAGCGGTTCAAGGCCCGCGCCTCGCACGCCGCGCAAGTGCAAAGCCGCGTCAAAAAACTGGAGAAGATCGACCGGGTGGAGCCGCCGAAGCGGCGCCAGCCGGTTGCGTTCGATTTCGCCCCGGCGCCGCGGTCGGGCGAGGATGTGGCTCATCTGCGGGGGGTGGGGAAACGCTATGGCGGGCGGGTGATTTATGAGGGGCTGGACCTGTTGGTGCGACGGCGGGAACGCTGCTGCGTGCTGGGGGTGAACGGCGCGGGGAAATCCACGCTGCTTCGGTTGGTGGCCGGTGCGACGGAGCCAGATGCGGGGTCCGTTACGCTGGGGGGGAGCGTGAAGATGGGCTATTTCGCCCAGCACGCGATGGATTTGCTGGAGGGCGAAAGCTCGGTGTTTGAGACGCTGGAGGGTGCTTTTCCGCGTGCCGGGCAAGGGTCGTTGCGTTCGCTGGCGGGGGCGTTCGGGTTCTCGGGCGATGAGGTCGAGAAGCGGGCCCGCGTGCTTTCGGGTGGCGAGAAGGCGCGGTTGGTGATGGCGCTGATGCTGTACGATCCGCCGAATTTTTTGGTGCTGGACGAGCCGACGAACCATTTGGATATCGCGACGAAGGAGATGCTGATCGGGGCGCTGTCCTCGTTCGAGGGCACGATGCTGTTTGTCTCGCATGACCGGCATTTTCTGGCGGCGTTGTCTAATCGGGTGCTGGAGCTGACGCCGGAGGGGATTCACCAGTATGGCGGTGGGTACACGGAGTATGTCGCTCGGACGGGGCATGAGGCGCCCGGGTTGCATGCTTGAGGGGGCGGGCTGCAGGCGGCCCGCCCGTTGGACGGTATGTGATGCCAGCAGAACGGCAAGGGCTGTTTATCATGCCAGACACACAGCGCCCTGAAGCAGGCCGCACGAACCTGGCCATGCCGAGGGTCCGCCGCGAACAGGACATCGCATCGGTCTATCTGATGCGCCTGCTTGATGCCAGCAACCTGATCCCGTGCGCGTGGCTTCTCGGCTTGCGTCCAATTGTAACTTATGATTGACATTCTTACCATTATTGTGTATTAAACTTGACATGCTCGAAGTCCTTCGCACTATCGAATTCATCGAGTGGCTTACCGGGCTGCGGGACATCCAGGCGCGTGCGCGGATTGCCAAGCGGATCGACCGCATCGCGCAAGGCAACTTCGGCGACACCAAGTCAGCCGGCGACGGGGTAAGCGAATTGCGCTTCGATTTCGGGCCGGGATACCGGATTTACTACGCAAGACGGGGCAACGTCGTGGTGATCCTGCTGTGCGGCGGCGACAAGGACTCACAGGCGCGGGACATTGAGCGAGCGAAAATCATGGCGCGGGAGATCGAATGATGCCCATCGAAACCAAACCCTGGGACGCGGCCGAGGTGCTGAATACTCCAGCGGACATCGCCGCCTACCTCGATGCCTATCTGGAGGACGGCACGCCGGAGGAGGTGCTTCGCGCGCTCGGCACCATCGCACGGTCGCGCGGCATGTCGGCGCTGGCGCGGGAGACCGGCATCAGCCGCGAGGCGCTTTACCGAGCCTTCAGCGACAACGGCAATCCGACCCTCGACACGCTGCTGC